>JAYSCE010000057.1:0-13107 GCA_041915035.1 Xanthobacter sp. | reverse complement strand
GAGCGACCGGGACAGGGGCCGGATCCGTGTCGCCGCCTGGGGAGCGCCGGCACGAAGGGATGGGGAATGTCAGGCGGTGGCGCGCGCCGCCTCGGCGAACTGGCTCCCCGGCCGCGGCAGGCCGTAATGCTCGCGCAGCGTCCGGCCGGTGTAGTCCGTGCGGAACAGTCCGCGCTTGCGCAGGATGGGCACCACCTGCGAGGCGAACAGGTCGAAGCCGGCGGGATACCAGGGCGGCATCACGTTGAAGCCGTCGGCCGCGCCACTCTCGAACCAGAGCTGGATCTCGTCGGCGATCTTCTCCGGCGTGCCCACGACCACATAGTGACCGCGCGCCCCGGCGAGGCGATCGATGAGCTGGCGCAGCGTCGGCTTCTCCCGCCGCACGATGTCCACCACCAGCTGGAAGCGGCTCGCCACGAGCTTGGCGGGGCCGGCATCCTTGAAGGCGTCGAGTTCCACCACCGCATTGAGGGGGTGGCCGGAGAAGTCCACCCCGGTGATCTGCTTCAGTTGCGAGATGGAATATTCCGGCTGGATGAGGTCGCTGAACGCCTCGTGCAGATGCCGCGCCTCGGCCTCGGTGGAGCCGATATAGGGGCTGATGCCGGGCAGGATCTTCATATGGTCCGGATTGCGCCCCAGCCCCGCCGCCTGCTTCTTGATGTCGGCATAGAAGGCCTTGGCGCTCTCCACCGTCTGGTGCGCGGTGAAGATGGCCTCCGCATAGCGCGCCGCGAAGGATCGCCCGTCGTCGGAGGAGCCGGCCTGCACATAGACGGGACGGCCCTGCGGCGGGCGCGGGGTGTTGAGCGCGCCCTTCACGCGGTAGTGCCGGCCCACATGCTCGATGGGGTGGATCTTCGCGTCATCCGCGAACAGGCCGGAGACGGGATCGGCGACGAGGGCGTCGTCCTCCCAGCTGTCCCAGAGCTTGGTCACCACGTCCACGAACTCCGCCGCGCGGGCATAGCGCTCGGCATGGCTCGGGGTCTCGGCGAGGCCGAAATTGGCGGACGCCTGCGGCACGGCGGTGGTGACGATGTTCCAGCCCGCGCGCCCGCCGGAAAGATGATCCAGCGAGGCATAGAGCCGGGCGAGATTGTAGGGCTCGTAATAGGTGGTCGAGGCGGTGCCGATGAGGCCGATATGGGTGGTGGCCGCCGCGATGGCCGAGAGCCAGGTGAGCGGCTCCAGCCGGAAGCGCGAGGCGTAGCGGATGTTGTCCACCTGCGCCGGCCCGTCGGCGAAGAACACCGCGTCCAGCTTCGCCGCCTCGGCCGAGCGGGCGAGGTCCTGGTAGAAGGTGATGTCCAGAAGCCGGTCCGGCCGCGCGCCGGGATAGCGCCATCCCGCCTCGTGGTGGCCGCCGGGATAGATGAACAGGTTGAGGACGAGCTGACGGCGCGCCTGTGCGGCTTGGGTCGATTGAAGTGCCATGGGATCTCTCCTGTGATCGCTCAAGGCGTGAAGGGGCAGAACATTCGGTTTTTTCAGCCGACGCGGGCGGCCACGCGCGTAGCCACGCGTTCTTGCGCGCGCTCCTGCACGCGGGCGGCCGCATCGGCGCCGCCGGTGTGGGGCACGCGGCCTTCCACCGGGTGGCTGGGGTCGGTGTAGAACTTGGTCGAGACGTGCCCGTCCGGCACGAGGGACGCCACCAGCGCCTCGTCGGCGGCGGTGAAGCCGTAGTCGAGGGCGGCGACGTAATCGTCCCACTGGGCTTCCGTGCGCGGTCCGGCGATGGCCGAGGTGACGAGGCTGTTGTTCAGCACCCAGGACAGCGCGAAGGTCGCCGCCGGAATGCCGGCCTCGGCCGCGTGGCGGGCGATGGCCCCGGCGATGTCGATGGAGTCCGCGCGCCACTCCGTTTCCAGAATCCGCCGGTCGCCCCGCCCGGCCCGGCTGTCCGCCGCCGGAGCCACGCCGGGGGCGTATTTGCCGGTGAGCACACCGCGCGCCAGCGGCGAATAGCTGACCACGCCGAGGCCGTAATGCTGGGCGGCGGGAAGCTGCTCCGCCTCCGCCGTGCGGTCCACGATGTTGTAAAGCGGCTGGCTGGCCACCGGCCGGTCGATACCGAACTGATCGGCGAGATGCGCCACCTCGGCGATGCGCCAGCCGCGGAAGTTGGACACGCCGAAATAGCGCACCTTCCCCGCCTTCACGAGGTCCGCCACCGCCCGTACCGCCTCGCCCAGCGGCGCATCGAAAATGGCGCGATGGAAATAGAAGATGTCGATGTAATCGGTGCCGAGACGCCGCAGGCTCGCCTCCGCCGCCTCGATGATCCACTTGCGCGAAATGCCCTGCCGGTTCGGCCCCGTGCCGCCGGGATTGGCGAATTTGGTGGCGAGCACATACGCGTCGCGGTCCTCGCGGATGGCGCGGCCGACGATCTCCTCGGTGTGCCCGTTCTGGTAGGCGTCGGCCGTGTCGAGGAAGAAGAAGCCCTGCTCCTTCGCCTTGTGGATGATGCGGTGGGAGGTGGCCTCGTCGGTGGGCCCGCCGAACATCATGGTGCCCAGCGCGAGCTTCGGCACCTTGAGGCCGCTCCTGCCGAGATAGCGATAGTCCGGCGGCGTCACGGGCGCTTTCGGGAAGGCGTGCGCAGTCATTGGCGAAATCCTCAGTGGAGCGCCTCTTCGGGCGCGTGATGGCAGGCGACGGCGCGGCCGGCCCCGAGGGGACGCAGCGCGGGGTCGGACGTGGTGCAGATCGGGGTGGCGAGTGGGCAACGTGGATGGAAGCGGCAGCCCGGCGGCACGTTGCGCGCGCTCGGCAGGTCGCCGGACAGCGGGGCGGCATGGCGCCGCCGGCCGGGTGTCGGCACCGCCTCGATCAAAGCGCGGGTGTAGGGATGCAGCGGGCGGGCGAAGATGGACTGCCAGGAGCCCGTCTCCACGATGCGGCCGAGATACATCACCAGCACCCGGTCGGCGAAATAGCGCACCACCGAGAGATCATGCGAGATGAAGAGATAGGAGAGCCCCAGCTCCGCCTTCAGCCGCGCCAGCAAATTCAGGATCTGCGCCTGGATGGAGAGATCGAGGGCCGACACCGGTTCGTCGCAGATGACGAGGCGCGGGGAAAGGATCAGCGCGCGGGCGATGCCGAGACGCTGGCGCTGGCCGCCGGAGAACTCATGCGGATAGCGCTGGAGCGCCTCGCGCGGCAGGCCCACCCGCTCCAGCGCGTCCCCCGCCGCCTTCAGCCGTTCGCCGCGCGGCACGAGGTTGTGGACCTCCAAGGGCGCGGTGAGGATGTCGGCGATGGACTGGCGCGGATTGAGCGAGGCGAACGGGTCCTGAAACACGATCTGCGCCTGCCGGCGATAGGCCTTCAGCGGTGCGCCTTGGAGGCCGCCCACGTCCACCCCGTCGAACACCACCCGGCCCGAGGTTGCCGCCACGAGGCGCATGATGACCTTGGCGAGGGAGGACTTGCCGCAGCCGCTCTCGCCCACGAGGCCCACCGTCTCCCCCGGCGCGACGGCGAAGGAGACGCCATCCACCGCGCGCAGCAGGCGCCCGCCGGACTCATAGCCGGCGTGCAGGTTCTCAACCGAAAGCAAGGGCATGGCGCGCCTCCCTTTGCACGGCCGCCGTGGTGACGGGGCAGGCGACGAGATGGCCCGGCGCCACGGCCTCCAGCGCCGGCGGCGCGGCGCGGCACAGCGCCCGCACGTTCGGGCAGCGCGGGGCGAAGGCGCACCCCTCTTCCCCCGCCGCCGAGGCGATGGAGCCGGCGATCTCGGCCAGCGCGCCGGCCGAATAATGCTGTCCCACATCAAGCCGCGGAGAAGCGGCCAGCAGCCCGCGCGTGTAGGGATGGAGCGGCGCGCCGAACAGGGTGTCGAAGGGCGCCTCCTCCACCTTGCGGCCGGCATACATCACCGCCACCCGGTCCGCCCATTCGGCCACCACGCCGAGATCGTGGGTGATGAGCAGGAGGCCCATGGAGAGGTCGCGCCGCAGCGCGTCGAGCAGGTCCAGCACCTGGGCCTGGATGGTCACGTCCAGCGCCGTGGTGGGCTCGTCGGCGATGAGCAGGCGCGGCGCGCAGGTGACCGCGATGGCGATCATCACGCGCTGCCTCATGCCGCCGGAGAGCTCGTGCGGATAGTCCCCCGCCCGCCGCCCGGGCTCGGGGATGCGCACGAGGTCGAGCAATTCCACCGCGCGGGCGAACGCGGCGCGGCGGGAAAGCCCTTCGTGCAGGCGCACCACCTCGGCCACCTGCTGGCCCACGGACAGCACCGGGTTCAGCGAAGTCATGGGCTCCTGGAACACCATGGCGATGTCCCGCCCGCGCACCTGCCGCAGCGCGCGATCCTCCAGCCGGGCGAAGTCGGTCACCGCGCCGTCGCGGCCCCGGAACAGGATCTCGCCGGAAGCGATGCGCGCGGTGTCGGGCAACAGGCGCATCAGCGCGAGGGCTGTGAGCGACTTGCCGGAGCCGCTCTCCCCCACCAGCGCGACGGTCTCACCCGCCTCGACCGTGAGGGAAAGGCCGCGCACGGGGGTCGCGCGCGGAAAGGCGATGGAGAGCTCGCGCACCTCGATGAGCGGCGCCATTCACCCCTCCCCGCCGCGGCGCGGATTGAGCGCCTCGTTGAGGCCATCGCCGATGAGGTTCAGCGACAGCACGGTGAGCACGATGGCGACGCCGGGAATGGCGCTGAGATACCAGGCCGTGCGCAGCAGGTCGCGGCCGGTGCCGATCATGGAGCCCCAGCTCACCACGTTGGGATCGCCGAGCCCCATGAAGGAGAGCGCGCTTTCCATGAGGATGGCGGTGGCAACCGTCACCGAGGCCAGCACGATCACCGGCGGCAGGGCATTGGGCAGGATCTCGCGGAAGATGATGCGCCCATGGCCGAAGCCCAGCGCCCGCGCGGCTGCGACGAAATCCTTCTCCTTGATGGCGCGGAACTGCGCCCGCACGAGGCGCGCGACCTGCGGCCACGACACCGCCGCGATGGCAAGCGCGATGGCCGGCACCGAGGGCTGGGCGATGGCCACCAGCACGATGAGCAGGATGAAGCCCGGCACCGTCTGGAAAATCTCGATGAGCTTGGAGAGCCCATCGTCCACCAGGCCGCCGAAATAGCCCGCCGTGGCCCCCACGAGAATGCCGGCGAGGAGCCCCGCCAGCGTCGCAGACGCACCCACCAGGAGGCTCACCCGCGCGCCGTGGACGAGACCCGCCAGCACGTCGCGCCCCAGCGCGTCAGTGCCGAGGGGAAAGCGCGGGTTCTGGCCCGGCCACTGGAGCGGCCTGCCGGCCATCTCCAGCGGATCGTCGGGGAAGAGCAAGGGGGCGGCCAGCGCCGCCCCCACCACCACGGCGAGGATGAGGAGGCCCGCCACCGCCGTGGGATTGGAGAGGAACACGAGGAGCGCATGGCGCCGGCCCACGGGCGCGAGCCTTGCCACCTCCGCCGTCACCGTGCGCGCGGCATCCGGCGCATGGACGTTGGGCCAGAAGTCCGGCGGCTCCGGCGGCGGGACGGGCGCGCGCTCCGCGCCGAGGCCGGCGGCCGCCGCGCGGTCCTCGGCATCTGCCGCCAGGGATTTTGCAGCGAGCCCGCCGGTGGAGAAGGTGTCCGCGCCGTGCATCAGCGCACCTCGATGCGCGGGTCGAGCGCCGCCTGGAGGATGTCGATGGCCGCATTCACCGCCACCACCAGCAGCGACGACAAAAGCAGGATGCCGAGCAGCACGTGGAAGTCCCGCCCCATCACCGCCTCGTAGGCGAGGCGGCCGAGGCCGGGCCAGCTGAACACCGTTTCCACCACCACCGCCCCGCCCATGAGGCCGGCGAGATGGATGCCGGCCATGGTGGTGACGGGAATGAGCGCGTTGCGCAGCACGTGGTCTCGCGTCACGGCGAAGGGCGACAGGCCCTTGGCGCGGGCGGTGCGCACATGGTCCTGCGCGCGCACCTCGATCATGTCGTCACGGGTGAGGCGGGCGTAGATGGCCACGTAGAAGAGCGCGAGGGAGAGCGCCGGCAGGATCTGGTAGCGCGCCCGGTCCAGCACCGAGTCCCAGCCGGAAAGGTTCGCGCCGATGGTCTCGGCCCCGCCGGTGGGCAGCCAGCCGAGCTTCACCGAGAACAGCACGATGAGCATCAGGCCGATCCAGAAGCTCGGGATGGAATAGAACAGCAGCGCGAGAACGCTCAGCACCCGGTCCGTGGGTCGCCCGGCGAACGTCGCCATGAGCGCGCCGAGCGTGATGCCGATGAGGAGCGCGAAGACGAGGGCGAGGCCCATCAGGCTCAGCGTGTTGGGCAACCGCGCGGCGATCAGCTCCGCCACCGGCTGGTTGTAGCGCGGGGACACGCCGAGGCTGAAATGGGTGAGGTTCCACAGATAGCCGCCAAGCTGTTGAAGCACCGGCAGATCCAGCCCGAACTTCGATTTCAGCGCGGCTAGGGTCTCCACCGTCGCCGCCCCCGCCTCCCCCGCCAGCGCGTCGGCGGCATCGCCCGGCGTGAGGCGCAAGAGGAAGAAGTTGAGGATGAGGATGCCGATGACGGTCGGCACCGCCTGCAGCGCGGTGCGCCGCACGGCTTTCAGGATGCGGGGCAGACGGCGCGGGATCATTTCTCGATCCACACGTCGGCGAAGGAGGCATCGACGCCGGTGACGCCGATGGTGTGGTTCTTCACCTTCTTGTTGAAGATGGTGACGCCATCGACGGCGATGAGGCCGAGGGCGGCGACGTCCGCATAGACCACCTTCTGGAAATCGAACCACAGCTGGCGGCGCTTCGCCGGATCGGGCTCGATGGCCGCAGCCTCCAGAAGCCGGTCCACCTCCGGATTGGCGTAGTGGGAGGCGTTTGAGAAGGGCAGCCCCACGCGGAAGTTCTTCGACCACAAGGTGCGCTGCACGCCGAGGGTGGGGTCGAACAGGTTCTGCAGGGATTCCAGCGTGAGATCGAAGTCTCGGCCAGTATAAGCCTTCTGGATGTAGGTGGAGAAATCGAAGAACTGGAAGTCCACGGCGATGCCGACCTTGGCCAGCGCCTGCTTCACGAAATCGCCCGCCGCCTGGGTATTGAAGGGGTTGGCGTAGAGCTTCAGAGGGAAGCGCGTGCCGTCCGCCTTGCGCGGATAGCCGGCCTCGTCGAGCAGGCGGTTGGCGGCCTTGAGATCGAAGCCGTAGGGCTCGAGCGACGGGTCGTAGAAGGCCTTCAGCTTGGGGCTGATGACGGAGGGTGCCACCGCGCCGTAGCCGTAATAGACCACATCCAGCAGCTTCTGCTGGTCGATGGCGTGGGCGATGGCGAGGCGCACGCGCTTGTCCTGCAGGATAGGTCGCTCGAAATTGAAATAGAGCTGGGTCATCCGCCCGGCATATTCATAGCCGCGCGTCTCCGCGCCGAGCCCCGGCAGAGCCGAGACGCGGGCGAGGTCCGCATAGGGCACGGGCGGGCCGCCGGCGAGATCGAGTTCGCCCGCCTCGAACGCCGCCGAGCGCGCGCTCTGGTCGGCGATGAAGCGGATTACCACGCGGTCCAGATACGGCTTGCCCTTGTCCCAGTAATCGGGATTGCGCTCCAGGATGATGTGGCTGCCGCGCACCCATTCCTTGAAGATGAACGGGCCGGTGCCGATGGGCGCCGCGCCGTTCTTGTTGGTGAGCGGATCGGTGCCCTCGTAGATGTGCTTCGCGATGATGGGGGATTCGTTGGCGTCGAGCGCGGTGAGGAGATAAGGCGCCGGCTTCGACAGGCGGATGATGGCGGTGTGCGGATCGGGCGTCTCCACCGCCGTCACGGAGGCGAAGGTGGCGCGGCCGCGCGGGTGGCCTTCCTTCAGGAGCTGGATGGAATAGGCCACGTCCTCGGCGGTGAAGTCCCGCCCGTCGTGCCACTTCACGCCCTCGCGCAGCTGGAAGGTGTAGGTCAGCCCGTCCGGGCTCACGCTCCACGCCGTGGCCAGCGCGGGCTTCGGGTTGAAGTCGAGATCGTAGGTGAGGAGGCCTTCCGTCACCTTGGGCGAGACGCGCTGGGTCGGCCCCGCCGTGTGGGCGATGGTCACCAGCGTGGAAGGCTCGTGCTCCACCAGGAAACGCAACACGCCGCCGCGCACCGGCTGGGAGGCAGGCGGGGACTCCGCCGCCGACACCGGCGCCCCTGACGTCGCGAACACGCAGGCCGCCGCCAGTAGCCCCTTCAGCACGGCCCGGCGCGGGCGGGAGGCGAGGGGCGGGAATGCGTCAGCGGTCGGCGGGGCCATGCCGGGTCTCCTGTGCGATGGGGGGCGCGATGCGGGCATCGCGAGCCCCAACGATATGGCCCGGCTCGGGAGCGTCAATTATTTTTTGATAAAATCGATGAAAAAGATAGATTATGGTCGAGCCGCCCGCGTCGGGGGCCATCCGGCACGCATCTCCGCGCCGGCCCTCAGCGCGACCAACCTCCTGCCACGAAAGGAAAACCGATGCCGAGCGCCGCGCCCGTCTCCTCCAGCCAAAGCGGATTCGCCGATCTGCCGCCGCGCCACATCGCCGTGCATCCCCTCACCGGCCACATCGGCGCGGAGATCGAGGCGCCGGACCTCTCCCGCCCGCTGGCGCCGGAGGTGGTGGACGAGATCCGGACCGCGCTTCTCAAGTGGAAGGTGGTGTTCTTCCGCGACCAGCCCCTGACCCACGCCGAGCATGTGGCGCTGGCCTCGGCCTTCGGCGCGCCCACCATCGGGCATCCCGTGTTCGGCTTCGTGGAGGGCTATCCGCAGGTCTATTCCATCGGCCGCGACCGCTTCGCCACGCGCCACACCGGCGAGCCGCTGATCCGCCCCTGGACCGGCTGGCATACGGACGTGACCGCCGCCGTGAACCCGCCCGCCGCCTCCATCCTGCGCGGCGTCACCATCCCGCCCTATGGCGGCGACACCTTCTGGACCAATCTCGCCGTCGCCTATGAGGCGCTCTCGCCCACCCTGCGCGGCTTCGTCGATACGCTGCGCGGCATCCACGCCTTCGCCCCGCCCGAGGGGCAGGCCGGCACCGATGATTTCAAGGAGAAGAACCGGCGCCGGCCGCTGGTCAGCGAGCACCCGCTGGTGCGCGTCATCCCCGAGACGGGCGAGCGCGTGCTGTTCGTGAGCCCCTCCTTCCTCAAGAGCATCACCGGCCTCACCCCGCGCGAGAGCCAGCAGTTGCTGGAACTGCTGTTCGAGCACATCACCCGGCCGGAATTCACCGTGCGCTTCCGCTGGCGGCCAGGCTCCATCGCCTTCTGGGACAACCGCACCACCGCCCACCTCGCCCCGCGCGACATCTATGCCCTCGACTTCGACCGCCAGCTCTACCGCATCACGCTGAAGGGCGACGTGCCGGTGGGCGTGGACGGGCGGCCGTCCAGCATCGTCGAGGGCGAGCCGCTGGAGGCCTTCACCGCCGGCACCGCCTGACCCTTTTCCCGCTTCCTCCCCGCCTTCCGGGCCTGCGCCTCACCCGCGCGGGCCCGCCTTTTTCATCAGCCCCGACATCCCCCATGAGTGCTGCCCCATGAGTGCTGCCCAATGAGCCGCGACTTCCTCATCCTCCTCGCCCCCGGCTTCACCGATCCGCAGAAGCCCGGCCGGCGTTACTTCTGCCCCGACTGCAACCAGATCGAGGGGGTGCTCGCGAGCAATCCGGGGCTTGCGAGCCGCATCACCGTAAAGCGCGTGTCCTTTCTGCGGCCGCGCGCCGAAGTGGTGGCGCTGCTGGGGCCGGACAACCAGGGCCTGCCCGTGCTCATCCTCGGCGATGCCGCACCCATTCCGGCGGATGCGCAGGCCTATGGCACGTACCGTTTCGTCACCGATACCCGCCGCATCCTGGAGCTGATCGCCGAGCGCCACGGGGTGCCCTTCCCGCATTGACGCAGCCCCCCGGCGCGGCCACCCTCCGCGCCACGCCCTTCCCTGGATTCCCATTCCCCATGCTCGACTATCGCCCCCTCGGGCGCACCGGCATCACGGTGTCGTCCATCGCGCTCGGCACCATGACCTTCGGCCAGCAGAACACCGAGGCCGAGGGCCACGCCCAGCTCGACCTCGCCCGCGACCGCGGCATCACGCTCATCGACGCCGCCGAGCTCTATCCCATCCCGCCCAAGGCGGAGACGCAGGGCGCAACGGAGCGCATCATCGGTTCCTGGCTGAAGGCGCGCGGCGGCCGCGACAAGGTGGTGATCGCCTCCAAGGTGGTGGGCCGCTCGGACGCCACCTACTTCCGCGCCGACGGCAGCACCACGCGGCTTGATGCGAAGAACATCAACGAGGCCGTCGAGCGGTCGCTGAAGCACCTCGGCACCGATTACATCGACCTCTACCAGATCCACTGGCCCGACCGCGCCGTGCCCCTGTTCGGCCAGCGCGCCACCACCCGCGCGCGGGGCGGCGGCGATGGCCCGGAAGTGCCGATCGCCGAAACGCTGGCGGCTCTCGATGGGCTGGTGAAGGCGGGCAAGGTGCGCCACATCGGCCTCTCCAACGAGACCCCCTGGGGCCTGTCCGCGTTTCTCGCGGCGGCGGAAAAAGGCATCGGCCCGCGCGTCGCCTCGGTGCAGAACGCCTACAGCCTCGTGAACCGCGTCTATGAGACCGGCCTCGCCGAGTTTCATGGGCGCGAGGGGGTAGGCCTGCTCGCCTATTCGCCGCTGGCGCAGGGCTTCCTCACCGGCAAGTATCTCGACGGCGCCCTGCCCGCCGGCGCGCGCAAGACGCTGTTCAACCGCGCCCAGCGCTATGAGAAGCCGGGTACGGAAGAGGCGGTGCGCGCCTATGTGGCGCTGGCGCGCGAGGTGGGCCTGAGCCCCGCGCAGCTCGCCCTCGCCTTCGTCACCAGCCGGTCGTTCGTGACCGCCAACATCAAAGGCGCCACCACCCACGCGCAGCTGGAAGAGGACCACTACTCACTCGACGTGACCATCACGCCGGAGATCGAGGACCGCATCGACGCCCTGTACCAGCTTCACGGAAGCCCCGCGCCCTGACCGGCTTGCACCGCCGGCGCGGGCGCGGCCGGCGGTGCATCAGGGGCGCGCCGCACACTAATTTCCATTAATTTGATAGACAAACTTATTCACGGTCGTAGACTGGCCGCACCGATTGGCCGGCACACGCATCGCGCCCCTTTCCGGCCAGTCTCCGCCCCGTCTGCCGCCGAGCTGCCGTTTGATTCCGAGGACCCCCACTCCATGAGCCAGATCGAAGACGCCTGGGGCGCCGGCCCCACCGACCGCTACGAGGAATTGGCAAGCCGGTTCCGCCCTATCTTCCGCGACATCCGCGACAGCGCGGTGGAGCGCGAGCAGACCCATCGCCTGCCGCGTGCCGAGATCGACGCCCTGAAGGAGGCCGGCTTCACCACCCTGCGCCTGCCCAAGGACGAAGGCGGCTTCGGCGCCACCTTGCCCGAGCTGTTCAACCTGCTGATCGAGCTGTCCGAAGCCGACAGCAACGTCACCAACGCGTTGCGCGCCCATTTCGGCTTCACGGAAGAGGTGCTGAATTCGCCCTTCAAGGACTATCGCGATCGCTGGGTGAAGCGCATCGCGGCGAAGGAGACCTCCGGCAGCGGCTTCACCGAGGGGGCGGACAATGCGGTCGGCCACTTCAACACCCGCATCGTGCGCGACGGCGACCGGCTGCGGCTCGACGGGCAGAAATTCTACACCACCGGCTCCCTCTTCGCGGACTGGATCAATCTCGGCGCCGAGGACGAGGAGGGCAACTTTATCCTCGCCCAGGTGCCCACCGGCGCGCCGGGCGTGAGCATCGTGGATGACTGGGACGGCTTCGGCCAGCAGCTCACCGCCTCGGGCACGGCGACGTTCGACAACGTGACGCTCTCGGACGAGCACCTCAACCCGCAGCGCAAGCGCTTCCGCTATTCGGTCGCCTTCTACCAGCTTGTCCACCTCGCCACCCTCGCCGGCATCGGCCGGGCGGCCGCGAGCGATGTGGCGCGGCTGGTCTCGGCGCGCAAGCGCGTGTTCAGCCACGGCAACGCCGACCGCGCGGGTGCCGATCCGCAGATCCTCCAGATCGTCGGCAAGGTGCGCGCCAGCGCCTACGGGGCCGGCGCGGTCGTGCTCAAGGCCGCCGAGGCGCTGCAGCGCGCCTATGACACGCGCGAGCGGGAGACCTCCGAAGGGCAGGACATCTCGGTGGCGGTGGCGGACCTGGAGGTGAACCAGGGCGTCACGGTCGTGACCTCCCTCATCCTCGGCGCCACCTCCGACCTGTTCGACGCGCTGGGCGCCTCCTCGGCGCGGCGGGGCATGGGCCTCGACCGGCACTGGCGGAACGCTCGCACCCTCTCCTCCCACAATCCGCGGGTCTATCGCGAGCGCATCGTCGGTGACTTCGCGGTGAACGGCACCTGGCCGCCTGGCCCCTACCGCGTCGGCGACGGCATCGCCGCCACCGCCGGCTGAGCACGCCCACCCACGCTCCGGCGGCGCGGCCCTGCCCGAACCCGGCACGACCGGGGCGGGCACCCCGCCGCGCCCTTTCGCTGGCATTCGCCGGCCCGCGCCCTATGCTCCGGATCGAAATTCGCGCCGCCCCGCGCGCTTCCGGACGACAGGGACACGATGCGAGACTTCCGCTGCCTCTACCGCCACGATTTCCTGCGCATTGCCTCCTGCGTTCCGCGCGGGGCCGTGGCGGACCCGAATTTCGCCGTTGCCGAGACGCTGGAGATGGCGGTGCAGGGCCATGAGGCCGGCACCGCGCTGATGCTGTTCCCGGAACTCGGCCTGTCCGCCTACGCCATCGACGACCTCCTGTTCCAGGCGCCGCTGCTGGACGCGGTGGAGGGCGCGCTCGCGACCCTCGTCGCCGCCTCGCAGGATCTCTCGCCGGTGCTGGTGGTGGGCGCGCCGCTGCGCCACCAAAGCCGGCTCTACAACACGGCGGTGGTGATCCATGCCGGTACCATCCTCGGCGTGGTGCCGAAGAGCTATCTGCCCAACTACCGCGAGTTCTACGAGCGTCGCCACTTCACCCCCGGCCTCGACGAGCACGGCGGCTATATCGCGCTGCTCGGCGCGGATGTGCCTTTCGGCGTGGACCTCTTGTTCCGCTCGTAGG
>JAYSCE010000056.1:0-13254 GCA_041915035.1 Xanthobacter sp. | reverse complement strand
TCCTCCACCAGGAGCGGCGCGAGGCCCATGGACGGCTCGTCCAGAAGGATCATGCGCGGCCGGGCCATGAGCGCCCGGCCGATGACGCACATCTGCTGCTCGCCGCCGGAGAGCAGGCCGGCCGGCTGCCGGCGCCGCTCCTTCAGGCGGGGAAACGTGTGGTAGACGCGTTCAAGACTCTCGCCCACCGCCCGGTCGCTGCGGGCGTAGGCGCCGACCTTCAGATTGTCCTCCACCGAGAGGGTGGGGAAGGCGTGGCGGCCCTCCATCACCAGCGAAAGGCCGCGCCGGGCGAGGTCGGAGGCATCCAGCCCGTCGATGCGCGCGCCATCGTAGTGGATGGCGCCGCGCGTCACCTCTCCGCGCTCGGTGCGCAGCAGGTTGGCGATGGCCTTCATGGTGGTGGTCTTGCCGGCGCCGTTGGCGCCGAGCAGGGCGACGATGCCGCCCTTCGGCACGCTGAGCGTGAGGCCGCGCAGCACCAGCGCGAGGCGCCCATACATCACCTCGATCCCGGCCACGGACAAAAGGGGATCCTGCCCGCTCATGGCGTGCCTCTCCGCGCGTGTGTGGTGAAACGGGGCGCCGCCCCGCGCGTGGTGAAAAGGGGGGCGCCGCGGCCCCCCGGGCTCAGTTGGTCTCGCCGGCGCAGTCGCGGGGCGTGATGCCCTTTTCCTTGGCGTACTGGGCGGCGGACGCCTCGATGAGCGGGCGCACCATGGACTGGTCGGACTTGATCCAGTCCGAGATCATCACCCACTTCGCGCCGTCCCACTGCTGGAAGCGGATGGCGCCGTCGCCCTCGTGGTCGGCGCAGGTCACCTTGATCTCCGGCATCAGGCCTTCGAGGCCGAGCTGCCTGATGCGGTCCTTCGTCATCACCAGGTGCTCGAGGCCCCAGCGCACCTCGTCGCCGGTGAGCGGGCGGTTGCCGAACTTCGCCATGGCGGTGCGCATGGCCTCCGTCACCGTCACGCCGTGCAGCACGCCGCGCACGTAATAGACCGAGCCGATGCGGTTCTCCTCCACATTGCCCTGGCCCTTGGCGTAGACGTATTTCTTGATGTCCGTGAACACCGGGTAGTCGGGTCCGGTGGCGTGGAACTGGGCGGTGATGAAGCCCTTGGCGGCGTCGCCCGCCGGCGTCACGTCTTCTTCCGAACCGGACCACCACCAGCCGATGATGCGATCGCGGGCGATGCCGGCGCGGGCGGCTTCCTTGATGCCGGTGGGGGTGGCCGCGCCCCAGCCGCGGAACAGCACCCAGTCGGGCCGATACTGGCGCACCTGCAGCCACACCGCGCGCTGATCGAGGCCGGGCGGGGCGATGGGGAAGGTGGTCACCTCGAAGCCGTAGCGCTTGGCCTGCGCATCAAGGATGGCCTGCGTCTCGCGGCCGGCGGCGAAGTCCATCACCACGTTGGCGATCTTCTTGCCCTTCAGCTTTTCCAGTCCACCCTCGCGCTCTGCAATATAGCGGATGGTGGCAGTGTTCTCGCTCCAGTAGTTGGAGATGAGCGGGAAGAAATAGGGGAAGATCCGGCCATCGGAGGAATCGGTGCGGCCGTAGCCGATGGTGACGGAGGGAATCTTGTCCGCCGTCATGCGGTCGATGAGGGCGTAGACGCCGCCCGTGCCGGAGGGGGTGAAGGCGGCGGCACCGGTGGGCCCCTTCGCCTTCTGCCGCTCGTAGCACTCGATCATGCGGTCGGGCTGGTAGCCGGTCTCGCACTCCTCATAGACCAGCTTGACGCCGTTCACGCCGCCGTCTCGGGCGTTCACCAGCGCCAGATAGTCCGCGTAGGCGCCGTAGATGCCGGAGCCGCCCGGCGCATAGGGGCCGGTGCGATAGATGGCGATGGGCACGAACTGCTCCATCGCCGTCCCCGTCGCCGGGGGCGTCGCCGTCTGCGCATCCGCCGGGGCGGCGAGACCAAGCGTCGAGACGAAGGCAAGCAGACAGGCCGGCGCGACGGATTTCCGGCGCCGCGGGGTGAGGCGTTGAAGCATGGCGTCATCCTCCTGGCCGGAATTCTGGTCCGGCATCTTTATCGGATGATCGGACCATAAAACCAAAATCGCGGTGCCGTCAATCTCTGGGGCTAGAAGGGTGGAATCAGATATCAACGTGCTGATTTTCATATAAAATACCGAGATTCTTGCCATCTGACGCCTGTTGCTGGCGGAAAATTTCCGCTTGACCACGCAGTTTCAGTCGGACAATTTTAGTCCGACAAAAACGAGGCTTCACGCTCCATGGTCGAGGTTGTTCACGTGCTGGAAGGCGGGGGCACCGCAGAGGGGGGCGTCGGTGCGTCCGTGCTGGACCGGGCTGTGCCGGCCGGTGTCGCATTGCGCAGCGCGGCCGAGAGCCGGGGGCTCGACTGGCCGGCGATCGGACGCCATCTGGCGGCCCACGGCATCGACCTCGATCTCGCCTTCGTGCCCCGCCAGTTCATGGGCGGCCTCGCCAATCTGAACTTTCTCGTGCGCGTCTCGGACGGATGGGCGGTGCTGCGGCGCCCGCCGGATGGTCCCCTGCCGCCCGGCGCGCACGACATGGCGCGCGAGCACCGCATCCTGTCGAATCTCTGGCGGGAGCTGCCGCTCGCCCCGCGCAGCCTGCATCTGTGCGCCGACCCGAGCGTTGCGGGCGCGCCGTTCCAGCTCATGGAATTTCGCCCCGGCATCGCCCTGCGCGGCGACAGCCTCACGCCTTTTCCGGCCACTGTGGAGACCGGCGCCGGCCTCTCGCGCATGCTGGTCGAAACCCTTGCTGCCATCCATCAAGTGGACCCGGCCCGCGTGGGGCTCGGCGATCTCGGCCGGCCACGGGGCTTCTTCGCCCGCACCGCCGCGGGATGGATCGGCCGGGCCGAGCGGGTGGCGCAGGGCGCCCTCTCTCCCGCCGCCCGCGCCGTGGCCGACTGGCTCGCGGCCGCGGAGGTCGAGGATGCGCAGGCGCCGACCCTGCTCCACAACGACTTCAAGCTGGACAACGTGCTGCTCGATCCCGCCACCAGCGCGCCCGTGGCCGTGGTGGACTGGGACATGGGCACCCGGGGCGACCCGCTGTTCGATCTCGCCACCTTGCTCAGCTACTGGACCGAGCCGTCCGATCCCGACTGCATGCACGAGCTGGCGCAGATGCCCACGGCCCGCCCCGGCTTCCTGACCCGCGCCGAAGCGGCGGACGCCTATGCCCGCGCCACCGGGCGCGACCTGTCACAGCTCAAGCCCTACCGCGTGCTCACCATGCTGAAGCTCGGCGTGGTGTTCCACCAGCTCCACGCCCGGCACCGCGCCGGCGAGACGGCGGACCCGCGCTATGCCGGGTTCGGGGCGCTGGCGGAGGCGCTTTTCGACTTCACCCTCGACATCGTCAACGACAAGACCTTCTGAAGGCGAGGCCCATGGATTTCGCTCTCCCCCCGGATCTCGCGGCGCTGGAGGCCCGCACGGCGGCCTTCGTGCGCGAGGAGGTGCTGCCCTTCGAGGCCGACCCGCGCCGCACCGCCCACGGCCCCACCGACGACTTGCGCCGCGATCTGGTGGCCAAGGCCCGCGCGGCCGGGCTGCTCAGCCCCCATGTGCCGAAGGCATGGGGCGGGCTCGGCCTTTCCCACCTCGGCAAGGCCGTGGTGTTCGAGGCGGCGGGCTATTCCATGCTCGGCCCCATCGCGCTCGCCATCGCCGCGCCGGATGAGGGCAACATGCACCTTCTCGCCGAGGTGGCGAGCGAAGCCCAGAAGGCGCGCTACCTCGCCCCCATGGCGGCGGGCGAGACGCGCTCCTGCTTCCTGATGACCGAGCCCCATCCCGGCGCCGGGGCCGACCCTTCGCTGCTCAAGACCACCGCGGTGAAGGACGGCGACCACTTCGTCATCAACGGCCTCAAATGGCTCATCACCGGGGCCGAGGGCGCAGCGTTCGCCATCATCATGGCCCGCACCGTCGTGGATGGGCGGGACGTGGGCGCCACCATGTTCCTCGTGGATCTTCCGGCGGAGGGCGTGCGCATCGTGCGGGCGCTCGACACGCTGGACAGCTCCTTCACCGGCGGTCACGCGGAAGTGGCGCTGGAGAATCTGCGGGTTCCCGCCTCCGACGTGCTCGGTGCCGTGGGTGAGGGCTTCCGCCATGCGCAGGCGCGGCTCGTTCCCGCGCGGCTCACCCACTGCATGCGCTGGCTCGGTGCCGCGCGGCGCGCCCACGACATCGCCACCGAATACGCGGGCCGGCGCGAGGCGTTCGGCGGCACGCTCCTGTCCCATGAGGGTGTCGGCTTCATGCTGGCCGACAACGAGATCGACCTGCACACCACCCGCCTCGCCATCCGCCACGCCGCCTGGCTGCTGGATCAGGGCGAGAAGGCGAATGTGGAAAGTTCCATGGTGAAGGTGTTCGCCTCCGAAGCCATCTTCCGCATCGTGGACCGCTCGCTCCAGGTGCTCGGCGGCCTCGGCATGACGCGCGACACGGAGGTGGAGCGCATCTTCCGCGACGTGCGCGGCTTCCGCATCTATGACGGCCCGTCCGAGGTCCACCGCTGGAACATCGCACGCCGCCTCGCCCGGGGCGCGGCCGTGAAGGCCCTGCCGGAAGGGAGGGCCGCGTGATGGGCCTCGCCCTTTCCTTGCCCGATCCCACGCCCACGCCCACGTCCACGCCCATGCCCGGCCTTGCGGGAAAGGTCGTCATCGTCACCGGCGGCGGGCGGGGCCTCGGCCGCGCCGTGGCGGACGGCTTCGCGGCGGCGGGCGCCCATGTGGTGCTCACCGGCCGCACCGCCGCGACCGTGGCCGAGGCCGCCGCCGCCATTGCCGCCCGGGGCGGAACGGCGGAGGGCGTCGCCGCCGACGTCTCCAGCGAGGCGGATGTGGAGGCGCTGGCCCGCACCGTTGTGGAGCGCCACGGCCGCATCGACGTGCTGGTGAACAACGCCGGCATCAACCCCTGGTACAAGACCGCCGAGGACACCAGCCTCGCCGAATGGCGCCAGGTGGTGGACACCAACCTCACCGGCGTGTTCCTCGCCGCCCGCGCCGCCGGCCGGGTGATGCTGGCCCAGGGCGAAGGCGCCATTGTCAACATCACCTCGGTGGCCGGAAAGGTGGGGCTGGCGCGCACCACCGCCTATTGCGCCGCCAAGGGCGGGGTGGAGCTGATGACGCGCCAGCTCGCCCTCGAGTGGGCGAAGAAGGGCGTGCGGGTGAACGCCGTCGGCCCCGGCTATTTCGAGACCGAGCTGACCGAGGGCATGCGCCAGAACCCCAAGCTCGCCGAGCGCGTCACCGGCCGCACGCCCATGGGCCGCTTCGGCCATCCGCAGGAGCTGGTCGGCGCCTGCCTGTTCCTCGCCTCGCCCGCGGCCTCCTACATCACCGGCGCCTCGCTGGCGGTGGATGGCGGCTGGACCGCCGCCTGATCCGAAAGACCACAGATGAACGCCCTCACCCCCACGACGACGCCTCTCGCCCTCGCCGGCCTCAAGGTGCTCGACCTCACCCGCCTGCTGCCGGGCGCCTTCTGCTCGCTGATGCTGGCCGACCTTGGCGCGGAGGTGCTGAAGATCGAGCAGCCGGAGGGCGGCGACTACAACCGCACCTTCCCGCCGCTGAACCGGGCGGAATCCGGCTCCTTCCTGCTGCTCAACCGCAACAAGAAGAGCCTGACGCTGAACCTCAAGTCGGAAGACGGCCGCGCCGTCCTTCTCAAGCTGGTGAAGGATGCGGACGTGCTGCTGGAGGGCTTCCGCCCCGGCGTCATGGACCGCCTCGGCCTCGGCTACGACACCCTCGCCGAGATCAATCCGCGCCTCGTCTATTGCGCTATCTCCGGCTACGGGCAGGACGGGCCGAGCCGGCTCAAGCCGGGGCATGACCTCAATTATCTCGCCGAGGCGGGGGCGCTGCAGCTGTTCGGCAAGGCGGGCGAAGGCCCCATCGTGCCGGGCCTCTCCATCGCCGACGTGGGCGGCGGCTCGCTCATGGCCTCGACGGGCATCCTCGCCGCGCTGCTGGCGCGGGCGACCACCGGGCGCGGGCAGTTCGTGGACGTGTCCATGCACGACGGCGCCATGTCGTGGCTGTCCCTGCACGGGGCCGATCATCTCTTCGCCGGCATCGAACCGAAGGGCGGCGAACGGCCCTTCATCGGCCAGGCGCCCTGCTACAACGTCTATGCCTGCGCGGACGGAAAGCACGTGGCCCTCGGCCTGATCGAGCCGCATTTCTGGCACCGCTTCTGCGATGCCGTGGGCCTGCCGGATCTGAAGGACGAGCAGTGGCCGGAAGGCGAGCAGGAAGCGGCGCAGAAGGCCACGCTGGCCGCCCTGTTCGCCCGCAAGACGCGCGACGTATGGGTGGCGGAGCTTGAAGCCGCCGATATTCCCTTCGGCCCCGTCTTCTCCATGGAAGAGGCGTTCGCCGATCCCCACGCCCGCCACCGGCAGATGCTGATGTCCATGGAGCATCCGGTGGAGGGCACCATTCCCCAGCTCGGCTTTCCGGTGAAATATTCCGGCACGCCGTGCGTACTGCGCGCGCCGCCGCCGCTGCTGGGCGAGCACAATGGCGAGGTGCTCGCGGGCCTCGGCTATTCGGACGTCGAGATCGCCGCGCTCAAGGCCAGCCGAGCCATCTGAGGCAATTCGCGCAAGAGAGCACCAAGAGAGCGCAATGCTCCGGGAGGAAACCATGGCCCCCAGCCACATGGCGCCGACCAAAATGGCGCCGAACATGACCGACTATGCCGAAACCGTCCGCACCTTCCGCTGGCAGGTGCCGGAGACGTTCAATTTCGGTGCCGACGTGGTGGATCATTTCGCCCGCACGGCCGACGGGCCGGCCCTTATCTGGGCCAATGCGGCGGGGGAGGAGCGGCGCTTCTCCTTCTCCGACATGGCGCGCCTGACCAGCCGCTTCGCCTCGGCGCTGGCAGCGCGGGGCATCCGCAAGGGCGACCGGGTGCTGGTCATGCTGCCGCGCATTCCCGAATGGCAGATCGCCATGGTGGGCTGCCTGAAGCTCGGGGCGGTGCCGATCCCGTCCATCGAGATGCTCACCGCCAAGGACATCGAGTATCGCGTCCGCCATGCCGGCGTGCGGGCCGTGGTGGCCCGGGCCGAGCATGCGGGAAAGTTCGCGAACGTGATGGGGGAGGTGCCGGTGCGCCTCGCCCTCGGCTGTGCGCCCGGCTTCGAGCCGCTGGAGGAGGCGCTGGCGTCCGGCGACGAAGCCTTCGCGCCGGCGACGGTGAAGGCCGACGACCCGGCCGTGCTCTATTACACCTCCGGCTCCACCGGCCAGCCCAAGGGCGTGCTGCACACCTCCGGCGGGCTCTACGCCTGGCGCGGCTCGGCCGTCTGCTGGCTGGATCTTCGTCCCGGCGACACCATCTGGTGCACCGCCGACACCGGCTGGAGCAAGGCCGGCACCTCCATCCTGTTCGGGCCGTGGAGCTGCGGGGCGGCGAGCTTCTTCTACGACGGCCCGTTCGACCCCAAGGAGCGACTGCGGCTGCTGGAGCGCCATGGCATCACCGTCTATTGCGCGCCGGGCACCGAACTTTTCCGGGTGGTGGATGCCGGCGTCGCCGAGCACGACCTCTCCCGCCTGCGCCACACCGTCTCCTCGGGCGAGACGCTGAACCCCGCGGTCGCGGCGCGCTGGCAGGCGGCGACGGGCATCCCCATCCTGGAAGCCTACGGCCAGACCGAGACGCTGATGACGCTGCTCAACTATCCCTGCCTCGCCCCGCGCGAGGGCTCCATGGGCAAGCCGCTGCCGGGCCTCGACCTAGCCATCATCGATGGGGCGGGCAACCGTCTGCCGCCGGGGGCCGAGGGCGACATCGCCCTCCTCACCCCCAACCCGCAGATGATGCTCGGCTATCTCGACGAACCCGAGCGCACCGCCGCCGCTTACGTGGAGGGGCCGGAGGGGCGCTGGTTCGTCACCGGCGACCTCGGAATGGTGGATGCGGACGGCTATTTCTATCACCGCGGCCGCAACGACGACGTCATCAATTCCGCCGGCTACCGCATCGGCCCCTCGGAGGTGGAGAACGCTTTGCTCGATCATCCGGCGGTGCAGGAATGTGCGGCGGTGGCGGCGCCCCATCCCGAGCGCGGCGAGATCGTGAAGGCCTTCGTGGTGCTGCGCCCCGGCTTCACCGGGGACGAGGCACTGGCCACTGCCTTGCAGGATCACGTGAAGCGTGTCACCGCTCCCTACAAATATCCCCGCGCCATCGCGTTTCTCGGCGAGCTGCCGAAGACCATGACCGGGAAAGTGCAACGCAAGGTGCTGCGGGACCTGGAGAAGGCCCGCGCCGCCGAGAGGATGGTTTCCGATGACGCTCGCGCTTGATCCGGTGCAGGTGGAGCCCGCCTTCCGTCTCGTCGCCCGCACCATCGAGGACAAGATCCTCGCCGGCGAAATCGCGCCGGGGGATCTTCTGCCCTCCGAGGCCGGGCTCGCCGAGAAGCTGGGCGTGAACCGTTCCACCATCCGCGAGGCCATCCGCGTGCTGGAGCAGAACGGCTTCGTCCGGCGCGAGGCGGGCAAGAAGAAGCTTTATGCGTCCATTCCCCAGTCCGGCGACATCTCGCGGCGGCTCACCGCGGCCATGGTCCTCCACCAGGTGACGTTCGAGGAATTGTGGGAGGCCATGTTCGCCATCGAGCCCGCGGCGGCCGCCTCCGCCGCCCAGCGCAGCGATGAGGCCGACCTCGCGGCGCTGGAGCGCAATCTCGAGGAGACGCGCAAGGCGCTGAAGGATTCCACCAGCCTCACCGCGCTCGACATCGAGTTCCATGAGCTGGTCGCGCGGGCCACCCGCAACCGCGCCATCCAGATGGCCCGTCTGCCGCTCTCCGAGCTGTTCTACCCGCCGTTCCTGAAGGTGATGTCGCGCCTCAATGCCGGCGAGCGCCTGCTGGTGGCCCATGAGGCCATCTTCGCCGCCGTCCGCGACCACGACGAGAAGCGCGCGCGGGACTGGATGGAAAAGCACATCCTCGATTTCAAGCGCGGCTACGAGCTGGCCAATCTCGACATGGCGACCCCCGTGGACATGCCCGGAAAATGAGTGCGCCCGCATCCTCCCCCGCCGTTGTCGCGTCCGGCGCCCTCTCGGCCGAAGACGCGCTCCGCTCGCGCCGCTCCATCCGCGCCTTCCTGCCGGAACCGGTCCGCGACGAGACCGTCGCGGCCATCCTGGAGCTGGCGGCCCGCGCGCCCTCCGGCACCAACATCCAGCCCTGGCAGGTGCTGGTGCTGCGGGGCGAACCGCTGGCGGCGCTGACGCGGGAGCTTCATGCCCTCTCCCTCGCCGGCGATCCGGGGACGGAGGAATTTGCCTATTATCCCCGCCAGTGGCGCGAGCCCTATCTCTCCCGCCGCCGAAAGGTGGGGTGGGATCTCTATGGCGCGCTCGGCATCGCCAAGGGGGACAGCGAGCGGATGCGCCAGCAACTCGCGCGCAACTTCCTCTTCTTCGATGCCCCGGTAGGGCTGATCTTCACCATCGACCGCGATCTCGAGCGAGGCTCCTGGCTCGACTACGGCATGTTCCTGCAGAACATCATGGTGGCCGCGCGGGCGTTCGGCCTCCACACCTGCCCGCAGGCCGCCTTCAACGCCTATGGTGCCGTCATCGCGCAGCGCCTCGCCATTCCCCCGACGCAGATGATCGTCTGCGGCATGGCGCTTGGCCATGCCGATCCCGCGGCGCCGGAGAACACCTTCACCACGGTGCGTGAGCCACTGGAGCGCTTCGTGCGCTTCGTCGACGCGATCGCCTGAGCCGCAGGCGACATTTCATTCCCGATCGTTTCGCCCGTCCCGCCCCTGCGGGGCGATCGCCGACCCATGCCCGATGAATGAGGTCATCATGGATCTGAAGGACAAGGTTGCCATCGTCACCGGGGCCGCCTCCGGCCTCGGCAACGCGACCGCGCGCCGCCTCGCCGGTCTCGGCGCCCGCCTCGCCCTGGTGGACTTGCAGGAGGCGGGTATGTCGGCCCTCGCACAAGAGACCGGGGCGCTCGCACTCGCCTGTGATGTCGCCGACGGCGCGGCGTCCGAAGCCGCCTTCGCGCGCATCCTGTCAGAACGCGGCAGCCCGCACCTGCTGGTGAATTGTGCCGGCATCGCACCCGGGGCGCGGATCGTGGAGAAGGAGGGGCCGGGCTCGCTGGTGGAGTTCGAGCGCATCGTCCGGGTCAACCTCACGGGCACCTACAATTGGCTCCGCCTCGCCGCGGCCGCCATGACGGGCAACGCGCCGGATGCGGAGGGACAGCGCGGCGTCATCATCAACACCGCATCGGTGGCGGCCTATGAAGGCCAGATCGGCCAGACGGCCTATGCGGCGGCGAAGGGCGGCGTGGCGTCCCTGACCCTGCCGGCGGCCCGCGAGCTGGCGCGCCACGGCATCCGCGTCGCCGCCATCGCGCCCGGCCTGTTCGGCACGCCCATGGTGGAGGCGATGACGCAGGAGGTGCAGGATCGCGTCTTTGACGTCATCCCCTTCCCGAAGCGCGCCGGCCGGCCCGACGAGTTCGCCCGGATGGTCCTCGGCATCGTCGCCAACCCGATGGTGAACGGCGCGGTGTTCCGGCTCGACGCCGGATTGAGGATGCAGGCCCGATGACGCCATCGACGCGCCGCCCCATGCCGGACGGATTAGCTGAACTCATTCATCCGCGTGAATAAATAGCTTGTGAAGACATGCGACCCGATGGGAACTGGAAGGCAATCAAACTGGGAAAAATTCCAGGCGATCACTTCCAGAACGAGGGTCCAACATGGATCACCTAAGGTCGTTTGCTTCGGTGCTGGCCGCTTTGGCCTTGCTGATGCCCGCAACGCACGCATCTGCACAGAATTCGGGCGCCAGCGCCTACTCCGACGGGGTTATCAAGCTCGGTGTCCTGACCGACATGTCGGGCCCCTATGCCGAGTACGCGGGGCCCGGTTCCTACGCCGCGGTCAAGATGGCGGTCGAGGACTTCGGCGGCAAGGTCGGGGAGACGCCCGTCGAGGTGGTGGTCGCAGACCACCAGAACAAGAGCGACATCGGGGTCTCCGTCGCCCGGTCCTGGTACGACGTGGACAAGGTGGACGCCATATTCGACATCTCCAATTCCGCAGTGGCGCTCGCGGTCATGGGCGTGACGCGCGAAAAGGACAAGGTGGTGGTCCTCGGCGGCGTCAGCTCCCCGAAGGTGACGACGGATTCCTGCACCCCCAACAGCGTCCAGTACATCTACGACGCGAACATGCTGTCGAACGTGGTGGGCAAGGCCATCGTGCGCGACGGCGGCAACACATGGTTCTTCCTGACGGTCGATTTCGCCTTCGGGCATGGGCTGGAGAAGACCACCGCCGACGTGGTGAAGGCCAGCGGCGGCAAGGTTCTGGGCAGCGTGCGCTTCCCCCTGAACACCGCGGATTTCTCCTCCTTCCTGCTTCAGGCCCAGGCGTCGAAGGCCAAGGTCATCGCCCTCGCCAGCGCCGGCGCGGACACCACCAACGCCATCAAGGGGGCGACCGAGTTCGGCATCTCCGCCGATGGCAGCCAGCGGGTGGCGACGCTGCTGACCTTCATCACGGACGTCCATTCCATGGGCCTTCAGCAGGCGCAGAACCTGCTGCTGGCCACCGCCTTCTACTGGGATCGGGACGAGGCGACCCGGCAGTTCGCCAAACGCTTCTTCCAGCGCACCGGGAAGATGCCCACCATGGTGCAGGCGGGCATGTATTCGGCGGCGACGCACTATCTCAAGAGCGTCGCCAAGGCCGGTACCGACAGCGGCGCAAAGGTCGTCGCCCAGATGAAGGCCGGGCCCATCGATGACTTCTTCTCGCGGGGCGGCCGGATCCGGCCCGATGGCCTGCACGAGCACGAGATGCAGCTCATGCGGGTGAAGACCCCGAAGGAATCCAAGGCGCCGTGGGACTATTACACCCTGCTGGCGACGGTTGCCGCGGCCGATGCGGTCTCGCCCATGACGCCCGGCGCCTGCGCCATCGCCCAGTAGGCCGGTGCGCGGCGGTCACGCAGCGGTCGCCGCGCCCGCATCCCCCGTGAGGTGAACATGCGTGTGGTCTCCCTGTTCCGGTATCCGTTCAAGGGCCTGTCCGCCGAGCCCATGGCGGAGGTCGCGCTCGAGGCGGGGTTCGGCTTTCCCGGCGATCGCTCCTACGCCGTCACCGACGGGTCGCTCGCGTTCGATCCCGACGCGCCGCGGCCCGCCCCCAAGACCCAGTTCCTCATGCTTGCCCGGCATGAGAGCCTGGCGCGCCTGAAATCCCGATACCTGGAGCAGCCGGACCGGCTGGAAATCCGCGACGGGGACGAGGCGCAGACCTTCCGGCTCGATGACGCGGAGGGTCGCGCCGCCCTCGCGCGCTTCCTCTCTGCTGTCGTTCAGGCGCCGCTGCCGGGGAGCCCGGAGGTCGTCCATGCCGCGGGGCATCAGTTCACCGACGTCAGCGTCCATTCGGTCGCGCTCATGCGCTCGATTTCACTCATCAATCTCGACACGGTGGACGACCTCTCCAAGCACCTGTCCCTGGCGCTCGATCCCATCCGCTTCCGCGCGAACCTCTATTTTTCCGGCGCGCTCCCCTGGTCGGAGCTGGAATGGGTGGGGCGGCGGATGGCCATCGGCGAGGTGGTGCTGAAGGTGGTCCGGCGCACCCGGCGCTGCGCCGCCACCAGCGTCGATCCGGGGCGGGCCATCCGCGACGTGAACCTGCCGATCGCCATCCGCGACTACCAGGGGCATGGCGACCTCGGCTTCTATGCGGAGGTCGAGGCCGGTGGCCGCATCCTGCCCGGAGCAGAGCTCCGCTTCATCGACTAGAGCGGCGGTCGCAGGTCCTGGAACCCGCCGTCAGCACTGGCCGACGAGCCAGCTGGAGAACAGCTTGACCTCGCTGGCCAGGGCCTTTTCCTTCGGGCACAGGAGATAGTAGCCGCCGGCGCTCTGCACCCGCAGAGGGAAGGGCTGCACCAGCTGGTCGCGCCATTCGAGATTGTCGATCTCGATCGTCGGCACGCAGGCGATGCCCTCGCCGTCCCGCGCGGCCATGACCGCCATGAAGGAGTGGCCCACGTCGATCCGCCCCGCCCCCTCGGTGGGCGGTGCGCCGGCGGCATGCAGCCAGGCGGGCCAGCAGTCCGGCCGCGTCAGGTTGTGGATCAGGCGGAAGCGCGCCAGATCCTCCACCGAGGCGACCG
>JAYSCE010000055.1:12750-13285 GCA_041915035.1 Xanthobacter sp. | reverse complement strand
CAGGAAGGTCCGGAGCGCCGACACCTTGTGCGCGGGGGCTGCACCCTCCGGCGCGAGGGCTTCGGCGGGCATGTAGCCCACGTAATTGTCGGCCTCCAGCTGCACCCAGGCCCAGCCTTCGGCATCTTCCTCGAACAGGCGCAGTCGCTCGCCGAACAGCGCCTCGGTCTCCAGCGGGGCGTCGCTCGCC
The DNA here is from genome assembly GCA_041915035.1 of Xanthobacter sp. GTDB lineage: Bacteria > Pseudomonadota > Alphaproteobacteria > Rhizobiales > Xanthobacteraceae > Xanthobacter. The sequence goes on along the minus strand of JAYSCE010000055.1, from coordinate 13,095 downwards.
GGGCGGCGGCGCAGGGGGGCGACGGGCACGGCCACCCGCCGCATCTCGCCCTCCACGAAGCGGGGCACATCCACCAGCCCCTTGAGGCTTGAGGCGGCGAGGTCGGCACGGGCGGGGGTCAGCCGGGCGTCGAGGCCCGGGGGCAGCGAGAAAGCCATGGCGTAGTCCGTCTCCTCAGCCGAACCGTTCGGCGATGAGAGCGTCCAGCGAGCGGATGGTCTGCGCTTCGCCGCCCTCCGGCCGGCCCGGCCGGCTGCTGGGGTTCCAGGCGAACAGATCGAGGTGGAGATAGGAGCGGGCCTGCTCGACGAACTTGGCGAGGAACAGGGCGGCGGTGATGGCGCC
>JAYSCE010000055.1:2963-12740 GCA_041915035.1 Xanthobacter sp. | reverse complement strand
GAGACGTTGTTGATGTCCGCCACCTTCGAATCGAGCATCCCCGCATAGGGCGCCCACAGGGGCAGGCGCCACAGCGGGTCCGCCTCCACCATGGCGTGGCGGGAAAGGTCGGCGGCGAAGTCCTCGTCGTCAGTGAAGGCGGCGGGAAGCTGCGGGCCGAGGGCGACGCGGGCAGCGCCCGTGAGGGTGGCGAAGTCGATCACGAGGTCGGGCGCCTCCTCGTCGGCGAGGGCGAGGGCGTCGGCCAGAACGAGGCGGCCCTCGGCGTCGGTGTTGCCGATCTCCACCGAAATGCCCTTGCGGCTGCGCAGCACATCGCCGGGGCGGAAGGCGGCGCCGGAGACGGAATTCTCCACCGCCGGGATCAGCACGCGCAAATTCACCTTCGCGCCGCGCGACAGAAGGATGTGGGCGAGGCCCAGGGCATTGGCGGCGCCGCCCATGTCCTTCTTCATCAGCAGCATGGCCGACGAGGGTTTCAGATCCAGGCCGCCGGTGTCGAAACACACGCCCTTGCCCACCAGCGTCACCTTCGGATGGCTGGGATCGCCGGCGCGGATCTCGATGAGGCGTGGGGCGCGGGCGGCGGCAAGGCCCACCGCGTGGATCAAGGGGAAGTTCTGCGCCAGCAATGCGTCGCCGACGATGGAGCGGAAGCGCGCGCCGTGGCGGGCGGCGAGGCTGCGGGCCGCGTCTTCCAGCTCGGCCGGGCCGAGGTCATTGGCCGGGGTGTTGACGAGATCGCGGGTGAGGGTCACCGCTTCCACCGTGCGGCGGAGCTGGGCTTCGTCCACCCCCTCCGGCACCACGAGCTGCACTTTGGGGGCTTTGGCGGCCCGATAGGTGGTGAATCGGTAGGTCCCCAGCGCGAAGGCGAGGGCGGCAAGGCGGGGGCTCGGCACTTCGCCCTCCAGCCGCCAGGTGCCCTCGGGAAGCAGGCCGGGCAGGGCGCCGGTGGCGAAAGCATCGGCCTTGGGCGCGGGGGCGATTCCGAACAGGGCGCCGGCCAGCCCGCCATCGGCGTTCGGAAGCAGCAGCAGCTTGCCGGCGGCACCGGAGAAGCCGGCCGCCTCCGCGAAGCGGCGCGCGGCCTCGGGGATGGGAGCTGAAGCGAAGGTGTCCTTGGTGACGCACCAGATGGGCAGGCTGACGGCGGACGACGGGGCAAAGCAGTCGATCATCAACGGAACTCCTCGCGCCGCGCCGGGGGGACAGGCAATGGTTCCGCCATCCGGCGCCGCGCAGACGGCGCATGGTGGTCCGCCCCGCGGTCGCCTGCAAGAGACATGGCCCGGCAGACCCGGCCCTGCGCAAGCGGATGTCAGGGATGCAGCAGGCTGGACAGAGGATGGATGATGAGGCCAGCGCCCGCGAGCGCCACGCCGTAGGGCAGGCTGGTGCGGTGCCGCTCGGGCAGTTCGGCGCCGGCCGCACCCGCAAGGCGGTGGCGCGCCGCGGCGGCGATGCCGAGCAGGGCGCCGATGGTCCCGGTGGCGAGCACGAACAGCGGCAGGTGCAGCGGATCCACCCACAGCACGATCGCCCCGGCCAGCTTGGCGTCGCCCGCGCCGATGATGTCCTCGGCGAACAGGGAGAATCCCAGCGCCGTCACGGTGCCGGCGGCGGCGAGCCGGAAGACCAGATCGGGAACGGGAATGAGCACAGTGACGGCGCCGAAGGCCGCGATCAGGCAGATCACCACGGCGTTGGGGATGATCCGGCGGGCAAGGTCCGCGCCGATCGAGGTACACAGCAGTGCCGGATAAAGGCCGAGCAGCAGAAGCTCGGCCATCCTGATGTGGCCCATCCCCATGGCGCCGTCAGTTCCCGGCGGCGGCCGAGGAGGCTTGCAGCCGGGCGAAGGTGGAGGCGATCTGCACCAGCACCGTGACGATGGCGATGGAGAGGCCGGCGGCAATGAGGCCGTACTCGAGGGCGGTGGAGCCGTCCTCTTCCTTGATGAAGCGCGAGAACAGAAGCTTCATGGCTCAAATCCGGTCAGCTGCGGCGCGCGAGCGCCGCAAAGTGCGCCGCGACGAGGATGCCGCGGCTTGGATGCCGCGACGGGGGTGCCGGGGCTGGGCCGACGCTAGGGCCGGCCCCTTGCGGGGAAGTAAAAAACGGCGCGCGAGGATGCCCGCGGTGCGTGCTGGCTGCGCGAAAGGTTAACGGTTCCGCTCGCGCGCCTTTGACGCCGGGTGGCGGATCGCCCTTTGACGGCGGCGCCCGAGGTCGGCACTCTCGCCTCATGAGCTTCTCCCCGTCCCCCGATCCCGTCCCCGGCGATGCCGCAAGCTGCGCGGCCGTCGAGACCGTCATCGTCCCACGCGCGCACGACATCGGCGGCATGGAGGTGGCCCGCGTGCTGCCCTCCGTGCAGGGCCAGATGATCGGCCCCTTCATCTTCTTCGACCGGATGGGGCCGGTGCGGTTCTCGGCCGCGCAGGCGCAGGATGTGCGGCCGCATCCGCATATCGGGCTCGCGACGGTGACCTACCTGTTCGAAGGCAGCATGATTCACCGCGACAGCCTTGGCTCCGAGCGGCTGATCGAGCCGGGCGCCGTGAATTTGATGACCGCCGGTCGGGGCATCGTCCATTCCGAGCGGCACGACGCTGCGGTGAAGGCCCGCGGCGGGCCGCTGTTCGGCATCCAGAGCTGGATCGCGCTGCCCAAGGCGCTGGAGGAAACCACCCCGGACTTTCTCCATGCGGACAGCGAGGCGCTGCCGGTGGTGGCGGACGCCGGGGTGCGGGCGCGGGTGATTTTGGGCAGCGCCTTCGGAGCCACTTCTCCCGTGGCGCTGGCCTCGCCGGCGACCTATGTGGAAATCCAGCTGGCAGCCGGCGCCCGCGCGCCTGTCGATCCTACGCATGAGGACCGCGCGCTGTTCACGCTGGAGGGCGAGGTGGAGGTGGACGGCACCGCCTTTCCGCCTGGCCAGATGCTGGTGATCCGGCGCGGCGTTGCCACCTCCGTGCGGGCGCGGACCCCGGCGCGGCTCATGCTGGTGGGCGGCGAGCCGCTGGAGGGGCCGCGCTACATCTGGTGGAATTTCGTGTCTTCGAACCTCGACCGGCTGGATGCGGCCAAGGCGGCATGGCGGGAGGGGCGGTTCGACCTCATCCCCATGGATCACGACGAATTCATCCCGGCCCCGGACGACGGCGCGGGCCGTCCGCGCCCCCAGAGCCCACGGGGCTGAGGGCACGCGGACGCAAGCCGAGCGTCGGATTGCTCACCCGTTGCCGGGCTGCACCAGTGCCGGGGGATCGCTGGCCGGGAAGGTCTCCTCCAGCGCTTCGTCGAGCTTCCTTGAAGCCTGCTTCTTTTCGCTGGCGCTCTCCTCCCGTGCATCCGCCGCCGGATCGCCCTCGGGCTTCGGCGCGCGGGTGAGGGAGGGCGGATCGCTGGCGGGGAAGGAGTCTTCCAGCGCTTCGTCCAACTCGTCGGAGAGCTGCTCCTTCTTCTGTTGAGAGGCGTCCCGCGGCTCGCCATCGGCTTTCGGCGCGCGGGTTACGGCGGGCGGATCGCTGGCGGGGAAGGAATCCTCCAGCGCCTCGTCCAGCCGCTCGTCGAGCGGTGCGGTGCGAGGGGCGGCGGTGGAGTCGGTGGGGGTCATGGCATCGGTCTCCTCTGCGCAATCAACGAGCGGCCGCGCCGCCCGTTCCCCATCGGCATGCGGTCTCACGCATCGATTGGCGCATCCTGCCGGGTCAACCGCGTGGCGACCCACCTGAGCCGGGCAGCCAATTCCCGCCGCACCGCCGCGCGTTTTTCCCCGACCGTCCAGAGCCGGCGGGCGAGGGCTTCCATGAGGAAGACATCGAGCAACGGCCGTCCCCGGCCGCCATCCGGAGCATTCTCCCCATAGGCGGCGAGAACCGCCCGCTCGGCACGGGCGCGGAAGGCGGCGAGCAGTTCGTTCCTCAGCTCGGGCGCGTCACGCGCGACGCCGGCCTCGCCGGTGGCGATGCCGGCGATGGTGTGCTCCAGCGAGGCGAGCAACTCGGCGACATCGCGCCAGCCGTTGGACCTCTCGCCCTGCGCGCCGGTGATGACCGCATCGCTGCCCGACACCAGCAGATGGCCAAGATCGAACCGTCCGTGGGTGCGGATCACCGGCACGTCTACGCCAGCGATGCGCTCACGCAGATCCGCCTTGAGCCCATCCACGGGGACGCCGGAGATCGGGTCCGGCGCGGCGCGCACGGCATCGATGGCCGCATCCAGCCAGCCGTCGATCTCGTCGGCCGTGGCGATGGCCGGCGCGAACGCCGGGTCGCTGGACGGGGCGGACAAAGCGGCATGAAGCTCGGCGAGGCGCCGAGCGCCCCCGCGCAGCAGCCGGAGCACGCCGGCCACCTCCTCCTCGAAATGCGGGTGCCCGCCGTCCGGCAATGCGGCGGCATCGAGGGCACGCTGCACCTGCGCCATGGTCCAGCCGGCAGCATTGCCCTGATTGCGCACAAAGCCATAAGTGAGCGCCACTTGGGCCGATCCGCCTTCCGGACGGGTGCGCGTGACGGCGCCGATGAGCGGCGGCACGTGCGGGAAGTCGAGGGCGCTGAGGTGGCGTGCCATCTCCAGCTCGCCGGTGCGGCCGAACTCCATGTGGCGGAACAGCTTCACGGCCACCCTGTCGGTGACGACGAGGCTTGCCGCCGGCTCGTCCGCATCGGCCAGCTCGCACAGCGCCCCGCGTTCCACGTCCAGCCCGGCGAGCCGGTCGGTGGGGGAGAAGACGAGGGCGCCCCCATCGGGCAGGGGCACGGGCTCGGCCTGCCGCAGCGCGCGCAGCACGCCGGCGGGCAGCCCGTCCAGCACCATGGCGTCGGTGAGGAAGCCCACGCGCCGGCCTTGCCGCACGCGGGTGAGGGCGAGTTGTTCGGCGATGGCGGGGGGATGCTGGTCCTCCCACGCCACGCAGAAGGACATGAGGAAGCGCTCGGTGCGCCCGGCGAGATCGGCCTCGATCTCCGCCATCGCCACCTCCCGCTCGGTGCCCGGCAGGCGCATGACCCAGCCGATGCGCACCGCGCCGATGTCCCTGGCCGTGCCGGGAAACCAGCGCCGCCGGGCCAGATATTGCGGAAGCGCCTCGGTCTCGATCACCGCGCGGTGGGTGTCGGAGAGGGCGCCCATCAGCCCATCCCGCACCACGAGGGTCGCGAACTCCGGCAGCATCTCCGGCGCCGGATCGCGCCACGCGGGTTCTGCCGCCGTGGTGGACAGGCGGAAGGCGTAGAAGCCGTAGGGTGGCAAAGTGAGCACGAGTGGCGCACGGTCCAGCGCCGGCAGGCTGGTGCCGCTCACAAGGTCCACCGGCACGCGCTTCTCGAACTCGGCGAGGTCCAGCTCGACGCCCTGCAGGGTGTGGGCGAGGTTGGCGACGCACAGCACCGCCTCGTCCTCATATTCGCGCAGATAGGCGAGGATGCGCCGGTTGCGCGGGAACACCATGCGGAAAGTGCCGCGCCCGAAGGCCAGATGCTCCTTGCGCACGGTGAGGAAGCGCCGCGTCCAGTTCAGCATGGAATGGGCATCGCGCGCCTGCGCTTCCACATTCACCGCCGGGAAGCCGTAGAGCGGATCCTGGATCACCGGCAGCACCAGCTTTTCCGGATCGGCCCTGGAGAAGCCGCCGTTCCTGTCCGGCGACCACTGCATGGGCGTGCGCACGCCGTCGCGGTCGCCGAGATGGATGTTGTCGCCCATGCCGATCTCGTCGCCGTAATAGATGACGGGCGTTCCCGGGAGGGTGAGCAGCAGCGAGTTCATCAGCTCGACGCGCCGACGGTCTCGCTCCAGCAGGGGGGCGAGGCGGCGGCGGATGCCCAGGTTGATGCGGGCGCGCCGATCGGACGCGTAGATGCTCCACAGATAGTCCCGCTCCGCGTCGGTGACGGTCTCCAGCGTCAGCTCGTCGTGGTTGCGCAGGAAGATGGCCCACTGGCAGGTCGGCGGGATGGCCGGCGTCTGGCGCAGGATGTCGGTGACCGGGAAGCGGTCCTCCTTGGCGATGGCCATGTACATGCGCGGCATCAGCGGGAAGTGGAACGCCATGTGGCATTCGTCGGCGTTCGGGCCGAAATATTGCTGGGTGTCCTCCGGCCAGAGATTGGCCTCGGCGAGCAGCATCCGGCCGGTGTAGTGCGCATCGAGATGGGCGCGGATCTGCTTCAGGATGCCATGGGTTTCGGGCAGGTTGGCGCAGTCGGTGCCCTCGCGTTCCACGAGATAGGGTACGGCATCGAGCCTTAGCCCATCCACGCCCATGTCCAGCCAGAAGCGCATGACGGAGAGGACGCGCTCCAGCACCTCCGGATTGTCGAAGTTGAGGTCCGGCTGGTGGGAATAGAAGCGGTGCCAGTAGAACTGGCCGGCCACCTCGTCCCAGCTCCAGTTGGATTTCTCCACGTCGCAGAACACGATCGGCACGCCCGGATAGCCCTCGTCATCGTCGGCCCAGACGTAGAGGTTGCGCTCGGGACTGCCCTTCGGCGCGCGCCGCGCGGCCTGGAACCAGGGATGCTGGTCGGACGTGTGGTTGATGACCAGCTCGGTGATGACGCGCAGTCCGCGGGCATGGGCCTCGGCGATGAAGCGCCGCGCCTCGTCCATGGTGCCGTAGTCCGGCGAGACGCCCTCATAGAGCGCGATATCGTAGCCGTCGTCACGCCTGGGCGAGGGATAGAAGGGCAGGAGCCACACGGCGGTGGCGCCGAGGTCGGCGATGTAATCGAGCTTCGAGATCAGCCCGCGGAAGTCGCCGATGCCGTCGTCATTGGCGTCGAAGAACGACTTCACATGCAGCTGGTAGATGATGGCGTCCTTGTACCACAGAGGGTTGTCGCCAGCGGTGACGGGCTCAGGCATGGCCGAGGCTCCCGGTTCCGGAGGACTTTGCGTCGCGCGGGGCGACGGGGGCGGACGAGATCGGGGCGGGGCAGAAAGGCACGGTGCTCCCTTGAACCGTCGTGGAAGGGCGGGTGGCCCGGCCCGGCCGATTCGTCGCCGCTCCGGCGGACGCGCCGGTCGAGCGGCCACGCTTGCCTAACGCGGCTGGAGCGTGGCGGTTCCGGTCTGTCAGGGAGAGTTCAGGGGAGAATTGGGGCAGCCGGACGGCATGCGGGGGAATGCCGTCCGGCCGGCGCGTCAGTTTGCCGTGGCAATATCGGCGCAGGCTCATTTGCTGCGAAGGGGGCGCGCCCGGCATCCCGAAAATGAAGGATGGCGTCTGAAATTATTTTATCGGACCGCTGGAACCACACGAAGCGATTCACGTTTCTCCGGTCGTGGGGGCTCAGAGGAGCCTGCCGCCGTTCCGGTCATGCGTAGCGCGTTTGCCGCTCTCCCCAATATGCGGGAGGCGCGGAACGCCGTTGGCCGGCAGAACCTGACGCGAAGCCCCAGCTGCCCCACAGCCGACACGGAGGACCGCCCATGTTCGATGCCGCCCGCCACCCGCTCAAGATCTGCGTCGATGGCTCCTGCATCGTCCTGCGCTCGCTGGACGACGCCATCGGCTTCGTGCGCTCCCATCCCGTGGGAGAACATGCCGAGATGCTGCTGGACCAGATGGAGGCCGCCCGTCTGCCCGAGCTTCAGCGCCGCGCCTGGGTGGCGTTCGAGACGTTCGCCGACGCCATGCGTCTTTCGCCCGACGCCCAGCGTCGGTTTATGTGATCACGGAGGGCTCTCTCGCGGCTGCACGTCCCGCGGCCGCGAGAGCCCGTGATGCTCAGAAACGCTCCGGCACGCGGTGGCGGGCATAGTCCGCCTCCACGTAATCTGGATCCTTCTGGCGCTTGGGCAGCTTGATCTTTTCGCGCGGCACGTCCTCGTAGGGAATGCGCGAGAGCAGGTGGGAGATGATGTTGAGGCGCGCGCGCTTCTTGTCGTCGGAGAAGGCCACGAACCAAGGGGCCCACATGGTGTCGGACGCCTCGAACATGGCATCGCGGGCGCGGGAATAATCGTACCAGCGCGCGTAGGATTCCAGATCCATCGGCGAGAGCTTCCAGATCTTGCGCGGGTCGTCGATGCGGCTCTCCATCCGCCGCGTCTGCTCCTCCGGCGACACCTCAAGCCAGTATTTCAGAAGAAGCACCCCGGACTCGACGATGGTCTGTTCCACGTAGGGCACGCTTTCCAGGAACTTCTTGGCCTGCTCCTCCGTGCAGAAGCCCATCACCCGGTCGACGCCCGCCCGATTATACCAGGAGCGGTCGAAGATGATGATCTCACCGCCCGCCGGCAGGTGCGTGACGTAGCGCTGGATGAACAACTGCGATTTCTCGCGATCCGTGGGCGGCGGCAGCGCCACCACGCGGAAGATGCGCGGGCTCACCCGCTCCAGGATGGCCTTGATGACGCCGCCCTTTCCGGCGCCGTCGCGGCCCTCGAAGACGATGCAGATCTTGGCGCCGGTGTGCTTCACCCAGAGCTGAAGCTTCACCAGTTCGGCATGGAGGTGCTTCAGCTCCGCCTCGTATTCCTTGCGCGAGAGCGGGGCGGCCAGGCCGCCGCCGTCCGCAGCTGAGGGGACGGCGGGGATCGTCTTTATCTTGTGCTTTTTCTTGTGCGCCATTGTGGCGTCCTCCCGTGAAACCGCGCCGTCGGGACCAGTCAGGTCAGGCCCAGCTCAGGAAGAAACCCACGTCGCCGGGCATGCCGTTCGGCCAGTCGACGATCATCGCCTTGAGCTTGTAGTGGCCTTGCCGCAGGTAGTCGCGCCACAGCTCGTAGGCCTGGCGCGGACGGCCGGTGAGCGTTTCGGGCCAGCCCTCCTCCGCATTGTTGATGGCGCGGCCCTTGTCGGTACACAGCACGTTGGGGAAGCGCATGACCATGATTTCGGTCTCGCCGCGCTGGGCTGCAACGCGCATCTGCGTCTGCAGGCTCTGGGCGATTTCGTGCAGCGTCTCGGGCGTGAGATCAAGCGGCTGGGACAGCGTCTTGATGAGTTCCTCGCGGGCCTTGTCGGCCCGGTCCATGGCGGAGAACTCCTTGGACAGCTTGGCCTTCTCGATCTCCATCATGTACGAGCGCAGATCGTCCGCACTCATGAAGCTCTCATCGCCCAGCGTGGTATTATGCTGCGCAGCCTCGGACATGGGTCGTCTCCGTTTGGAAATGCGGTTCGGCCGCAGTTTGGCCCTGAGCTAAGCTGCGTCGTTGTCCGATATCAACTCTTTCGGGACACGCTCGCGTTCACACCCCGGCGACCGGGCGGGATGGCGCGACGGGCAAACAAAAAGGCCGGCGCCGGAGAGCTGGCGCCGGCCTCTCGTCTCGACCCGGAGGTCGATACCGGAGGATGCGAGAAAAGGGTACGACTCAGAGGGTCGAGAAGACGGAAGCCGGGATGCGGAAGAAACCGCGACCGTTGGCAAAAGTCCGATAGTAAGACGAGGCATTCGCATAAAGGTGGTCGAACCACGCCTTGCCGCTCTGGCCCTCGGGCAGGCGGTCGATGGTGAAGATATCGGCGTTGGGCGCGAAGCGGACGTGGATCAGCACGTCGTCGGTGGCGGAAGCTTCGACGGCCGCCGCGATGGGCTGGGCAAGGGCGTTCATCACATGGTCTCCTCTGGAAGGGATCAAGAAAATCTCTGCAGGTTCCTTCCCGAAGGTCTGTCCTGAAACGCCGGACATGCCCCGCTGCCGCTGCCGGAGGACCCGCCGGGCTGCCTGTCGCAGCCCGGCCGGACCCCGGAAAGCCCCCGCAATCCCGAAACGCTAAGCGGGGGTCGGCGCCCCGGGCGTGTTGGC
>JAYSCE010000055.1:0-2953 GCA_041915035.1 Xanthobacter sp. | reverse complement strand
ATCGCGATCAAATTTTGGGCGCTGGTACTAAAAGACCGAATGCCGCAGCCGGTTTCAGGCCGTCCGGGCGCGGCTGACCACGGTGCGAATTGCGAAGGAAGACTGGATCCGCGCCACCCCGGGCAGCCGCGAAAGCACTTCCTTGTGCAGGCGCTCATAATCGCCCGCGTTCTTCACCTCGATCTTCAGCAGATAGTCGGCGAGGCCCGTCATCAGGTGGCAGTCGGTGATCTCCGGGCAGCGGCAGACCGCCGTCTCGAAGCGGTTCAGGAATTCCTCGGTCTGGCGGTCGAGGGTGATCTGGGTGAACACCACCAGCCGATCCTCCGGCGCGCCTTCGTGGATGATGGCCACATAGCCGCGGATCACGCCGCTGCGTTCCAGCAGGCGCACCCGCCTGAGGCAGGCGGAGGGTGACAGGCCCACTTTCGCCGCCAGGTCTGCGTTGGAGATGCGGCCGTCGCTGCGGAGAATGCGGACGATATGGGAGTCGAACTCGTCAAGCGGGGGCATTGGCAGATCCTGCGGCGCTTTCGCAGAAGCTATCAATTATTCGGCCATGAAGGGCACGAAATTTGCTGCTTCGGCGGCAACTGCGCCGCCATTCGGCGTAGGATCATTCACCAATGAAGCCGGGCCGTGCTACCGAAGCCGCGGGGCCGGCGTGGGGTGCAGGCCATGCGCATTCTGATTCTCGGTAGCGGCGTCGTCGGAACGACCTCCGCTTACTATCTCTCCAAGGCCGGCCACGAGGTGGTCGTGCTGGACCGCCAGCCGGCGGCCGGCATGGAGACCTCGTTCGCCAATGCGGGGCAGGTCTCGCCGGGCTATTCGTCGCCGTGGGCCGGGCCGGGCATTCCCGTGAAGGCCATCAAGTGGCTGCTCATGCACCATCGCCCGCTGGTGGTGTGGCCGAGCCTCGATCCCAAGCTGCATTTCTGGCTGGCCCGGATGCTCGCCAACTGTACCGAGGCCGCCTACCGCCGCAACAAGGCGCGCATGGTGCGCCTTGCCGAATTCAGCCGGGACGCGCTGGACGATCTGCGCAAGGAAACTGGCATCACCTATGACGAGCGGACCCTCGGCACGCTCCAGCTGTTCCGTACCCAGAAGCAGCTCGACCACGTGCATACGGATACCGAGGTGCTCGATGCCCACGGTGTCGCCTACGATCTGCTCGACCCCTCCGGCTGCATCCGGGCAGAGCCGGCGCTGGCGCGCGTCCGCGGCAAGTTCGTGGGCGGGCTTCGGCTGCCGGGGGACGAGACGGGCGACGCCCATCTCTTCACCCAGCGCCTCGCGGAAATCTGCGCTAGGCAGGGCGTGATGTTCCGCCATGGCGTCACCATCGATGCGCTCCGGCAGGAGGGCGGGCGCATCACGGGTGTCACGCTCGCCGGGGGAGAGGTGCTGACCGCCGATGCCTATGTGGCGGCCATGGGCAGCTACACGCCGGCCTTGCTGGCGCCGCTGGGCATTCGCCTGCCGGTTTATCCGGTGAAGGGCTATTCCCTGACCCTTCCCATCGTGGACGCGGAGGCGGCCCCGCGCTCGACGGTGATGGACGAAACCTACAAGGTGGCCATCACCCGCCTCGGCGACCGCATCCGCGTGGGCGGGACGGCGGAACTCGCCGGCTTCAACCTCATGCTGCGCGAGCCGCGCCGGGCGACGCTCGCCTATTCGGTGGGCGATCTCTTCCCGGCCGGCGGCGATATCGAGAAGGCGACCTTCTGGACCGGCCTGCGGCCCATGACGCCGGACGGCACGCCCATCGTCGGGGCCACGCGCTTCGCCAATCTCTACACCAACACCGGCCACGGCACGCTGGGCTGGACCATGGCCTGCGGCTCGGGCCGCGTGCTCGCCGACATCATCGGTGGCCGCGCGCCGGAGATCGACACGTCCGACCTCTCCGTCGCCCGCTACGCCGAGGCCGCCTGAGGCAGGCAGACACCTTGCGCCGCCGCCGCGCCTGCGCCAAACCAGCGCGCGGAGGCGGGCATGCGTTTCATTCACACGTCTGACTGGCAATTGGGCAAGCCCTTCGGCCGCGTGCCGGAAGAGGCGCGCACGGTTCTGAAAGAGGCGCGGCTCGACGCCATTGACGGCCTCGCAGCGGCGGCGCGGACTCACGGGGCGCCGCTCGTACTGGTGGCGGGCGATGTGTTCGACAGCCCGGAGCCGGGGGATCGGGTCTACCGGCAGGCGCTCAACCGCATGAAGGCGCAGGCCGACGTGCGCTTCCTGCTGCTGCCGGGGAACCACGACCCGCTGCGCGCCGACGGTCTGTGGAGTCGGCTTGCCGCCGACACGCCGGCCAATGTGACGGCGCTCACCGAGGCGCGGCCCCTCGACCTCGGCACCGGATCGGGCGAGGCGGCCGTGCTGCTGCCGGCCCCGCTCTCCCACAAGCGCAGCGTTGCCGATCCGACCCACTGGTTCGATCAGGCGGAGACGCCGCCGGGTGCCTTGCGCATCGGCCTCGCCCACGGCTCGGTGCAGACTTTCGGCGGCGATGCCGATCCCAATCTCGTCGCCTCCGACCGCGCCCGCCGCGCGGGCCTCGCTTATCTGGCGCTGGGCGACTGGCATGGCCGCATCCGGATCGACGAGCGCACCTATTACAGCGGCACGCCCGAGCCGGACGATTTCGGCCGCGAGGTCACGGGCGTCGCGCTGCTTGTGGACGTCTCCGGAAGCGCCCCGCCGCAGGTGACGGACCTGCCCATCGGTCGCCACCGCTGGCTGGAGGAGGGCTGGTCCCTCTCCGGCGCGGACGATCTCGACGCACGCATCTCTGACCTCGCACCCGGCGTCGCGCGGCAGGACCTGGTTTGCCGGCTCAAGCTCTCCGGCCTCGTCACGCTGGCCGAGCGCGTGGCGGTGCGCCGCCGTCTGGAGGACGAGCTGGCCCACGAGATGCGCTGGCTGGACCTCATCGCCGATGATC
>JAYSCE010000054.1:7073-13372 GCA_041915035.1 Xanthobacter sp. | reverse complement strand
TCCGCCAGCGTGCCCGAGAAGATCATCTCGCCGCGCTCCAGCACGTAGAGCCGATCCACATAGTCCGGCAGGTGATGGACGTTGGATTCCGCCATCAGCACCGCCTGCCCCATGGCGCGGATGGAGGCGATGCCTTCCGAGATCACCGGGATAATAGCTGGGGAGAGGCCCTCGAACGGCTCGTCCAGCAGCAGGAGGCTGGGGTCGAGCGCGAGGGCGCGCGCCACTGACACCATCTTGCGCTCGCCGCCGGAGAGCTGCGCGCCGCCGCGATGCAGATACTGCCGGAGCTTCGGGAAAACATTCAGGGAGCGCTCGACGCGATCCTTCTCCGACATCTTCGAGCGTCGCGTCCAGGTCGGCAGCTCCAGATTCTCGGCGACCGTGAGGTCGGCATAGACCTCCGATTCCTCCGGGGAGAAGCCAACGCCCATCTGGGCGATCTCATGCGGCGCACGGCCGATCAACTCCTTGCCGGCGAAGCGGATGGAGCCGGACACCGGCTTGCGATAGCCCATGATGGAGCGGAACGTGGTGGTCTTGCCCGCACCGTTGCGGCCGATGAGGCAGACGAGTTCGCCCGGCTCCACGGCAAGGTCGATGCCGGAGAGGATGCGGCTGCCGGCGATATCCACCTTGAGGCCCGAAATGCTCAGCATGGGCGGCTCTCCTGAACGCCGGGCTTCTGGGTCATCTTCGGCGGGCGCGTGCCCACCACGGCGGCGATGAGGGCGGGATCCTTGAAGAACGTCTCCGGCTTCTCGTCCGCCAGCACGGTGCCCGCCTGGAGCGCGACGATGCGGTCCGAATAGCGGGCGACGAGGTCCATGTCGTGCTCCACCTGGATGATGCCGCGCACGCCGGCCTTGCGGGAGGCCGCCACCAGCAGCTCCATGATGGCGTGCTTGTCGCCGGTGGAGACGCCGGAGGTGGGCTCGTCGATGAGGATCAGTTCGGGCTTGAGGGCGAAGGCGCTCGCCACATCCAAGAGCTTCTTCTCGCCCTGGGAGAGGGCGCTCGCCTGCTGGTCCAGACGGTGGCGGAGGTTGAAGATGTCGGCCACCTCCTCCACGGCGTCGCGGACCTCGCGATCGGCGCCGAGGCTGCGGAAGGGGTTGCCGATGCGCCTCAGGCGCGAGGCGGCGGCGACACCCACCGTCTCGCGAACGGTGAGGGCCGGGAAGATGTTCACCAGCTGGAACCCCCGCGCCATGCCGCGGCGGGACAGCTCCACCGGCCCGATGCCGGCGATGTCCTGGCCACGGAAGTGGACATGCCCGGTGGTCGGCTTCAGGAGCCCGGTGAGCACGTTGACGAGAGTGGACTTGCCGGCCCCATTCGGGCCGACGATGGAGATGAACTCGCCATCGTCCACATGCACGGAGACGTTCCGCAGCGCGTGGAAGTCGCCGTAGCTCTTGGAGACCTGATGGGCGGAGAGAAGGGCGCGTGAGGCCATGGGTCAGCTCCCGCGCTTGAGGCGGGCGAAGGCGTCGCCGAACAGGCCGGCGATCCCCCGCGGGAAGAAGATGACGATGAGCACCAGCACCGCGCCCATCACGAACCGCCAGTACTGGGTGGCCGACATCACCGTGTCCTGCAGCAGCACGAAGGCAAGGCCGCCCACCACGGGGCCGGCAAAGGCGCCGGAGCCGCCGAGGACCGCCATGAATACGAGGTTGCCGGACTGCGTCCAGTAGACGATCTCAGGGTCCGCAAGGCCGATGGTGACGGCGAGGATCACCCCGCCGATGGCGCCATAGACCCCCGAGATGACATAGGCCGCCAGCCGCATCCGCGAGACGGTGACGCCGAGATAGGCCGCTTTCTGCGCATTCTCTCGGATGGCGGTGAGGTGCAGCCCGAACGGCGAGCGCACGATCCGCCACATGGCGTAGCCGAGCAGGGTGAGCAGGCCGAGGGCGTAGTAATAGAACGGCCCGGTGATGAAGGCCGTCTTGCCGCCCTCGAACTCCATGCCGAACAGCAGCGGGCGCATCACCCGCATGCCCTGGTCACCGCCTGTGAGACCGTAGAACTTGAACAGGATGGAGTGGAACAGCATGCCGAACGCCAGCGTCAGCATGCCGAAGAAGATGCGCGTGTAACGCACGCACAGGAAGCCCACCGGCACCGCGATGACCACCGCCGCCGCCACCGCGACGAGCAGGGTCAGCTCCAGCGACCGGACGCCCAGCTTCGAGGTCATCACCGCCGCCGCATAGGCGCCGATGCCGAGGAACATGGCGTGGCCGAAGGAGAGGAGGCCGGTGTAGCCGAACAGCAGGTTGAAGCCGAGCAAAGCGATGGCGAAGCCGAAGAAGGGCACCATCAGGGTGAGCATGTAGGTGGAGGCGACGAGAGGCAGGCCCGCCATCGCCACCACGATCACGAGGAAGGCGGCGAGGCCGCTGGGCCATCGCATGCCAGCGGCGGGCGCCGCCGCAGCCGCACGGGCGGCCGTGGGGGTGCCGAGGGTGGGCGTGCTCATGCCATTGCCTTTCCGAAAAGCCCGGCCGGCCGCAGGATGAGCACGGCGATGACGACCAGATAGATGGAGAGAATTTCGGCCTCGGGCAGCACCATGATGGCCGCCGCCCGGATGAGGCCGACGATGAGCGCGCCGGCCAACGCGCCGCGCATGGAGCCGAGGCCGCCGATGACCACCACAGCGAAAGCTTCCACCACCAGTTCGACGGCCATTTCAAGCGAGGAGGCCGAGGCCGGCACCACCAGCGCGCCGCCCACCGTGCCGAGCATGCAGCCCACGGTGAACACGGCCGCGAACACGCGGGAGGAGTTGACGCCGAGGCCCTCGCTCATGTCGCGGTTTTCCGCGGTGGCGCGGATGATGCGGCCCGTGCGGGTCTTCTGCAGGAAGGCACCCAGAGCCACAGCTATGGCGATGGAGGCGGCGATCACGAGGAGGTTGTAGGTGGGCACCCGAAGGCCGAGGAATTCGGCCGTGCCGTAGGCGAGATAGGCATTGTCCAAGGTCCGTGGCGTTGCACCCCAGAAGAAGCGGAACACGTCCTGGAACATCAGCAGCAGGCCGAAGGTAAGGAGCAGCTGATAGCTCTCGTCCCGGCGATAGACGGTGCGCAGGATGCGCTCCACCGGAAGGCCCACGAGGCCGATGGCGAGTCCCGCAAGCACCAGCACCGGGAGAACGGTCCAGGCCGGAAATCCCACGGCCGAGGCGAGGCCCACGGCGGTGATGCCGAAATAGGCCCCCAAAGCATAGAAAGAGCCGCAGGCGAGGTTGATGACCTTCTGCACGCCGAACACCAACTGGAGTCCGGCTGCGACGAGGAAGAGAATGGCGGCGTGAAACACGCCGCCGAGGAGGACGTCGAGGAAGACGGTCACGCGGCGCTCCTCAGACGGGAAGCTTGGAGGTCTTGAGCCATTCCCAGAAGTCCACGCCCGGCGGCTTCTGGAGCTGGTCGGCGGTGAAGCTGTCCACCGTCTTCAGCGTCGGGAAGTCGTAGGAATTCTGGTTGGTGGACAGGCCCTGGTAGAAGGTCTGCTCGGCGATCTTGTCGGCGCGGAACTGCCCCGGCCCGCCGAGGCTCTCGACCTTCTGCTTGGGAATCGATTCGATGATCTCTTCAAGCTTCGGCCAGCGCCCGGTGGCCTTTGCCGCGGCTTCGACGCCGGCCTTGTAGGCGGCAAGCGCGAAATAGGCGCGGTCAGCCTCCCAGTGCGGGGCTTCCTTGTAGCGGCCCATATAGTCTTCCACGAAGGCCTTCTGCAGCGCGGAAGCATTGGGTAGCGCGAAGTAGAGCGTGTTGTGCCCGAAAACGATGTTCTCGGGCATGAACTCCTTCTTCAGCTGGTTGATCTGCCAGCCGGCGGCGGGCAGCGCGAGATTCACGCCCTCGAACAGTCCGGCGGCGGAGCCCTGCTTCATGAAAACGGGCAGGTCCGCGAACAGCATGGAGGAGAAGATGAAGTCGGGTTTGGCGGCCTTCAGCGCGGCAACGTGGGAGGTCAGGTCCATGGTCCCGACCTTGGGCCATTGCTCGGCCACCACCTCGACCTCGACACCAGCCCGCTTCAGGATCTGCTGGAAGGCCTCCCAGTTGTTGCGGCCGTAGGAATAGTCGGGATTGATTCCGGCGATCCGCTTGATCTTGCCCTTGAAGTATTTGATCGAGAGCAGCGAGGCCATCACCGCCTCGCATTCATTGTCCGTGGAACGGAAGACGTAGCGCGACTTGGGCATCGCCTCCTTCACGCCGTCCTGCGTGGTGCCGTCCCACATGATGAGGAGCGCCTGCTCCTCCTCCGCCACGGGCGCGACGCCGAGCGAAACGCCGGTGGAGATGAGGCCCTGCACGCAGTCCACCTTCTCCTGCAGCGCCAGGCGGCGGAAGCGCTCAATTGTGTCCTTCGGCGAGGTCTCTTCTTCGAACACCAGCTCGATCGGGCGGCCGGCGATGCCGCCATCCTTGTTCATCCGCTCAGCCGCCCACTGCACCGCCCGGATGCCGCATTCGCCCACCGTGCCCATGGCTCCGGAGCGCGGTGCGAGAATGCCGATGCGCACCGGCTTCGACTGGGCAATGGCGGGGGAAAAGACCCCCGGGGCGGCGGCGGCGAGACCGGCAGCACCGATCCCCCGCATCAAGGTGCGGCGAGAAATGTTCATTGGCGTCCTCCCCTAGGCGGGTCTCGTGCCCGCCTTCGTGAACTGACATATCATAGATATTCCAGAAGAATGTCTGCAAGCAGCTTTTTTGATCTGGATCATTTTTAAGGACGATGAGTCATAAAAACAAAATAGAATCATATAGTTATAGTGTTGAACTTTGGTCGTATTCGTCGGGGGAGGGGCCTCTGGTGGCTCCGGAAACGCGCCTTGCATATGATGTGTGACTGACATATTAGTGGAGCATCCGCCGTCGCAGGGCGTCCCTTCGCGTCTGGGTGCGAGGGAGACGGAGCCTCCAGAAGCGGTGCTGAGAGAATCAAGACAATGGCGCGCGCCGACAGCGCGCAAGGGAGAGAGCGATGGAACTCACGTCGAGCCCCATGACGGATCGCCAACGCAAATACCGCGCGACCTACCGAGAGCGGGTCACCGGCTGGTATAATGGCTGGCTGCACATTGCCATCATCTACACGATCGGCTTCACCGCCCTGTACATTTACATCTCGAACATGCACGCGATCCGCTGGTGGGAGTGGCTCACCATTCCCGTCGTGTTCCTGTTCTGCAATTTCTTCGAGTGGTGGCTCCACCGTTACGTGATGCACCGGCCTTCGAGCTTTCCGCTGTTTCGCGCGGTGTATAATCGCCACACGTTGATGCACCACCAGTTCTTCACAGAAGAAGAGATGCGTTTCGCCGGGCACCACGACTGGCGCGTCACCTTCTTCCCGCCTTACGCGCTGGTGACCTTCACGCTGATGTCCATTCCCGGCGCCATCGTGTTCGGCTGGCTGATCTCGCCGAACGTGGGCTGGCTGTTCATCACCACCACGACCTCGGTCTACCTCCTCTACGAGTTCATGCACTTCACCACGCACATCGACGAGAACTGGTTCGTGCGTAACGTGCCCTTCATCAATACCAACCGCCGCCACCACGCCGCGCACCACAACCAGTCGCTCATGATGGAGCGCAACATGAACCTGACGTTCCCCATCATGGACTGGGCGTTCGGCACGTCGGACCTCAACCGCGGCCTCATCGGCCATCTTTTCAACGGCTATGACACCCGCCACCTGAAGACCGACATGCGCCGCACCGCGCGCACGCCAAAGGGCGCGACGGGCACTTCCGGCCACGTCGCTCCGGCGGAGTGAGGGCATGGCTGCGATCGAACCCAACGTGGCAGGCCTCGCGATCTTCGCGGGGCTGTGGACGGCGGCCTGCCTCGGCTTCCTGGTGCTCTCCGGCATGTTCCCGGCGAGCACCCGGCCGGCGGGGGCGCGGCAGGCGGGGGGCCGCGCCCTCGTCCTGGTGAACAGCCTGCTGTGGCTGGCACTGGCGGCTGCGGCGCTGGTCTACGGCTATGCCAACCTGCGCCTGACCAGCCTTATCGTCGTCGGCGGCCTCGTGCTGCTGTTCGCCCCGGCGCCGTTCGATCTGTTGCCGAACTCGTTCCGTGATGGACGCCAGGGTCTCGCCGCTCTGGTCGCGCTCCAGGGAACGGCGCTCGCCGTCTGGGCCGCTCTTCCCGGCGGCGGCGCTGCGCTCATCTGAAGGTCAGCTCCGGCAACGTCCGGCCAGCAAGAGGGGACATTCCATGCCAACCCACATCAAGTTCATTCTCTCCCTCGTCGTCCTC
>JAYSCE010000054.1:3140-7042 GCA_041915035.1 Xanthobacter sp. | reverse complement strand
GCGGGCTATGCGTTCCAGTCCGCGCTCGGGCAGGAGGGGCCCAAATATGCGGTCGCCTTCCTCGGCGTCTTCATGGTCGTCGCCATGTGGGTGTTCCCGGAGGTGCAGCGCCGGCCGGGCGACAAGGTCTAGCCCTGCAAAAACAAGAAGGGCAAAACAAGAAGAGGAAGAGGGGGGCATGATCGCCATCATTTTCGAGGTGTGGCCGGCCGAGGGCCAGCGCGACACCTATCTCGACCTTGCCGCGCGCCTGCGTGTGGAGCTCGAGAGGATGGACGGCTTTATTTCCGTCGAGCGTTTCGAGAGCCTCACCAATCCGGGCAAGATGCTCTCGCTTTCCATGTGGCGCGACGAGGACTCGGTAAAGGCCTGGCGCAACCTTACCTCCCATCGCAAGACGCAGGCGGCGGGGCGGGCCGGGGTGTTCCGCGACTATCGCCTGCGGGTTGCGGCCGTGGTGCGCGACTATGGCATGTTCGAGCGGGACGAGGCGCCGGACGACAGCCGGGCCCTGCACAAGCCGAAGGCCGTCGCGGCCGATCCCGCCTTCTGAGGTTCAGCGCAGCTCCGGCGGCCAGTCGAGGCCGGAACGTCCCCCCGGGTCGGCGGGCGCAGAAGCGGCGGCGATGTCCTCGTCGCTGAGCCCGGCCTCGCGCAGAACGTCGGCGGTGCGATCACTCAGATCGAGCGGATGGGCCTGCGCGGGCGTGCGCGAAAGGCGGGGCACCGCGGGCACTCGGTTGGGTCCGCTGTCTGGATGGCGAGCGGCAATGTGGGGATCGCTCCACACCTCGTCCGGCACCAGAACGGGCGCGACGCAGGCGTCCGTGCCGGCGAACAGGGCTGTCCAATGATCGCGCGGCGCGCCGGCGAAGGTGGCGGCGAGCGTGCGCTCGATTTCGGGCCACAGATCGCGTCGCATGTGGTCCGGCGCCTCGCCGAGGTCGAGACGACGCCATAGCGCCTCGAAGAATCCCCGCTCCAGCGCGCCGACCGCGATGAAGCCGCCGTCCGCGCAGCGGTAGGAACGATAGAAGGGCGCACCGCCGCCGAGGAGCCCGTCGCCGCGCGCGGGCCAGTGCGGCGTCTTCCACAGCGGCCAGTGCATGGCCATCAGCGAGAGCGCGCCGTCCACCATGGCAGCGTCGATCTTCTGGCCCTGTCCGGTGCTCTTCGCCTCGATCACCGCGGCGAGGATGCCCAGGGCGGCGATCAGGCTGCCGCCGGCGAAGTCCGCGACAAGATTGAGCGGGGCTTCGGGCGGCCCATCCTTCGGCCCCATCGATCCCAGCACACCGGCGAGCGCGAGATAGGTGATGTCGTGCCCCGCCTCCAGGGCACGCGGGCCGTCCTGCCCGAAGCCGGTCAGGGAGCAGTAGACCAAGCGAGGATTGAGCGCCGCCAGCGTCTCATAGCCCGCCCCGATCCGATCGGCGACGCCGGGGCGGAAGCCCTCGACCAGCACGTCGGCTGTCTTAACCAGCGCGTGGAGCGCTGCCCGGCCGGCGGGGGCCTTGAGGTCCAGCGAGATATGCCGCTTGCCCCGGGAGAATTCTGGAATGGCGACGCCGGCGCGTCCGCCGCCCACCACGATCACCTCCGCCCCGAAATCCGCGAGCAGCATGGTGCAATAGGGGCCGGGGGCGAGCCGGGAGAGATCGACGACCCGAATGCCGGCGAGGGGACCGCGCGGGGTAGGGGAGGGGGCCTCCGCCATCACAGCCCCCGCGCGATGACGATGCGCTGAACGTCGCTGGTGCCCTCATAGATCTGGCAAACCCGCACATCGCGGTAGATGCGCTCCACAGGGAAGTCCGCCAGGTAGCCATAGCCGCCGAAGGTCTGGATGGCCGCGGAGCACACCTGCTCGGCCATCTCGGACGCGAACAACTTCGCCATGGAGGCCTCAGTGAGGCAGGGCAGGCCGGCTTCGCGCAGCGAAGCCGCGTGAAGCACCATCTGTCGTGCCGCCTCGATGCGGGTCGCCATGTCGGCGAGGCGGAAGGCAACCGCCTGATGCTCCATGATGGGCTTGCCGAAGGTGACGCGCTCCTTCGCATAGGCGCGCGCCGCCTCGAAGGCCGCCCGCGCCATGCCCACGCACTGGGAGGCGATACCGATGCGTCCGCCTTCGAGATTGGACAGGGCGATCTTCAGCCCCTCACCCTCGGCACCGAGCCGCAGCTCGGCAGGGATCCGCATGTCGTTGAAGGCGAGCTGGCAGGTGTCGGACGAGTGCTGGCCCAGCTTCTCCTCCACCCGCACCACCTCGTAGCCGGGGGTGTCGGTGGGCACGATGAAGGCGGAGATGCCCTTCTTGCCTGCCTCCGGATCGGTCACGGCGAAGACGATGATGACGTCGCCGTTCTTCCCAGAGGTGATGAACTGCTTGGCGCCGGAGAGCACGTAATGGTCGCCATCCCGGCGGGCGCGGGTGCGCAGCGCCGCCGCGTCCGATCCGGCCTGCGGCTCGGTGAGGGCAAAGCCTCCGATCCATTCGCCGCTCGCAAGCTTGGGCAGGAAGCGCTCTTTCTGCGCGTCGGTGCCGAACTTCACGATAGGCATGCAGCCGACGGAGGAATGCACGCTGACGATGGTGGAGCAGGCGCCGTCCGCCGCCGCGATCTCCTCCAGCGCGAGGGCATAGGAGACGAGATCGGTGGCGGAGCCGCCGTGCTCCTCCGGCACCAGCATTCCGAGGAAGCCGAGCGCGCCGAGTTCCTTTAGTTCATCTCCGGGGAAGCGGTGCTCTTTGTCCCGCGCCGCGGCGCCGGGCGCGAGGCGCTCGGAGGCAAAGGCGCGCACGGCGTCCCGGATGGCGACCTGGGTTTCGGTGAGGATCATGGGCTCCCTCCGGTTCTTATTGCTTGCTGCCGAGCGTTGGACGCGGCCTCAGCTCAGCCGCTCGATGGCTACCGCCGTCGCCTCACCGCCGCCGATGCACAGCGAGGCGATGCCACGCTTGAGCCCGTAGCGTTCCAGCGCTGCCAGCAGCGTCACCATCACCCGGGCGCCCGAAGCCCCGATGGGATGGCCGAGGGCGCAGGCGCCGCCATGGACGTTTACCTTGTCCTCGGGCAGGCCGAGGTCGCGTATGGCGGCCATGGGCACCACGGCGAATGCTTCGTTGATCTCGAACAGGTCCACGTCCTTCAGATCCCAGCCCGTCCTCCCGGCGAGCTTCTGCACTGCGCCGATGGGAGCTGTGGTGAAGAGGTTTGGCGCCTGAGCGTGGGTGGCATGGCTGACGATGGCGGCGAGCGGCGTAAGGCCGCGCTTTTCCGCCTCCGAGCGGCGCATGAGCACCAGGGCGGCCGCGCCATCGGAGATGGAGGAGGAGTTCGCCGCCGTCACCGTGCCGCCGTCGCGGAAGGCGGGCTTCAGCGTCGGGATCTTGTCCAGCTTCGCCTTGGGCGGCTGCTCGTCCGCCGCCACCACGCGCTCGGTTTTGCCAGCTTTCACGGTGACGGGGGTGATCTCCCTGTCGAAAGCGCCATCTGCCATGGCCTTCTGCGCCTTGGTGAGGGAGGCGATGGCAAAGGCGTCCTGCGCCTCGCGGGTGAACTGGTAGGCCTCCGCGCACTCCTCCGCGAAGGTGCCCATGAGGCGGCCCTTGTCGTAGGCGTCCTCAAGGCCGTCGAAGAACATGTGGTCGATGACCCTGCCATGGCCCATGCGGTAGCCGCCACGGGCGCGGTCCAGCAGGTAGGGCGCATTGGTCATGCTCTCCATGCCGCCCGCAACGGCGACGGAGGCGGAGCCGGCGGCAAGCAGGTCATGGGCAAACATGGCCGCCTTCATGCCAGAGCCGCACATCTTGTTGACCGTGGTGGCGCCGGTGGAGAGCGGAAGCCCAGCGCCGAGCGCCGCCTGCCGCGCCGGCGCCTGGCCGAGGCCGGCCG
>JAYSCE010000054.1:0-3130 GCA_041915035.1 Xanthobacter sp. | reverse complement strand
CGGAAGCACGCAGCCGAACACCACTTCCTCCACCTGATCCGGCGCGAGGCCGGCGCGGGAGAGGGCAGCCCCGATGGCCGCGGAACCGAGCGCGGGCGCGGCAACGTCCTTGAGGTCGCCCTGGAAGCCGCCCATGGGCGTGCGGGCGGTGCCGACGATGACGATGGGGTCGGAAGCCGTCATGGGTCTTGTCTCCGATAGGGGGAGGAAGGCGTCAGCGGTAGGGACTCAACGCGGCGCCATCCGCAGCGCGCCGTCGAGGCGGATCACCTCGCCGTTCAGCATGGTGTTCTCGCAGATGTGCTTGACGAGGCCGGCATATTCGGACGGCCGTCCGAGGCGCGAGGGGAAGGGCACGCTCTTGCCGAGGCTGTCCTGAACATCCTGCGGCAGGCCGGCCATCATCGGCGTCTCGAAGATGCCGGGCGCGATGGTGACGACACGGATGCCGAACCGCGCAAGCTCGCGGGCCACCGGCAGGGTGAGGGCTGCGACGCCGCCCTTGGAGGCGGCATAGGCGGCCTGGCCGATCTGCCCGTCGAAGGCGGCGATGGAGGCGGTGTTGACGATGACGCCGCGTTCGCCGTCGGCGTCCGGCTCCTCCTTCGCCATGGCGTCGGCCGCGAGCCGTAGCATGTTGAAGGTGCCGATGAGATTGACGGTGATACCGCGCACGAAGCTCTCAAGCCGGTGCGGACCGTCACGGCCCACCACCTTCTCGCCGGGCGCGACGCCTGCGCAGTTCACGAGGCCGTGAACGTGGCCGAAGCTGTCGAGGGCGAGCTGCACGGCCGCCTTGCCATCCGCCTCGCTGCTCACGTCGGCGCGCTGGAAGCGGGCGGCGTCGCCAAGCTCGGCGGCCATGGCGGCGCCGGCATCAGCGTTGATGTCGACGATGACGACGCGGCCGCCATTGTCCACCACCATCCGCGCCACCGCCGCGCCGAGCCCCGAGCCGCCACCGGTGACGAGAAAGACGCGCCCTTCGATCTTCATGGTGCCCCTCCCGAGGAGACATGCCGCCGCTTCGGCGGCCGTTGGCTCTCGTCTAGCAGAAAAGCCGAGTGACATTCGATGACACTAGCGATCTATTCAGATGAGCGTTTTTGCCACTCGGGAGCGTAGCGTGGAACGCCGCATGATCTCCGGAACCTTCGTGGACGATGCCCTCGGCTGCCTGACGGCGCGGGGCATCGACGCAGGTCCGGTGCTCGCCCGGGCGGGGCTCGCGCTGCCGGTGACCGAGGCTGTCTCGGCCGAACAGTATGGGGCACTGTGGACGGCGGCCGCCGAGGCGCTGGACGATGAATTCTTCGGCCTCGCCGCCCGCCCCATGCGCTGCGGCAGCTTTACCCTGCTCTGCCATGCGCTCATGGGCGCACAGACTCTGGAGCAGGCCCTCAGGCGGGCGCTGCGTTTCCTGCGGGTGGTGCTGGATGACCCGAGTGGAGAACTCGTCGTCGGCGAAGGGCTCGCCTCTGTCGTGCTCTCGGACAGGGGCGCCGCGCGCTCGGCCTTCGCCTACCGCACATATTGGATCATCCTCCACGGCATCACCTGCTGGTTGGTTGGCCGGCGCATCCCGCTACGACAGGTCGATTTCCGCTGCGGACCGCCCGACCATGGGGCCGACTACCGACTTTTCTTCGGCGCACCCGTGCGCTTCGACGCACCGGAGAGTCGGCTCGCCTTCGATGCCGCCTTCCTGAAGCTGCCGGCCCACCGCAGCGAGCGGGCCTTGCGCGACTTTCTGCGGGGCGCGCCGGCCAACATCCTGGTGCGCTACCGCCACGACGAGGGGCTTGCGGCCCGTGTCCGCGCGCGTCTACGGGACCAGCCGGCCGTAGCCTGGCCGTCGTTCGAGGATCTGGCCCGGCAATTGCGCCTGCCTGCTTCCACTCTGCGACGGCGATTGGCGGAGGAGGGGGCGGCCTATCGCGACATCAAGGACGAACTGCGCCGGATGAAGGCGGAGGAGCTGTTACGCGACACCGACCGGCCCGTGGGAGAGATATCGGCTGAGCTCGGCTTTTCTGAGCCGAGCGCCTTCCACAGGGCCTTCCGCAAATGGACGGACCTGAGCCCTGGCGCCTTCCGGCGTGCGGCCGCCTGAGGGAGAGCGGCGTTCCGCCATTTGACGGCAGGCCGGCGGCTCTCTACCTGTGCGCCAAAGACGGCGCCTGGCGCCGACGAACCATGAATTGCGGCGCTGAGGCGGCGCCGACCGGTGCGCCCTGGAGTAAGCTGTTGTCGATCATAGCCAGCATCCGCAAGACTCTCGTTCCCATCCACCGCGAGGGCTATCCGTTCATCGCCATTGCGGTGGTGATCGCGCTCGTGCTGTTCTTCTTTTCGACCTTCCTGGGCATGATTGGCTTCGGCCTCGCCATCTGGACGGCGCTGTTCTTCCGCGACCCGGAGCGCGTGACGCCGGTGCGCGAGGGACTGGTGATCGCGCCCGCCGATGGCCGGGTCTCGCAGGTGGGGTTGGCGCGCCCGCCGCGGGAGCTGGACCTTTCCGACGAGCCGCTGCTGCGCGTGTCGATCTTCATGAATGTGTTCAACGTCCACGTGAACCGCGCGCCGGTGACGGGACGCATCGAGCGCATCGCCTACAAGCCGGGCCTCTTCCTCAACGCCGACCTCGACAAGGCGAGCGAGGATAATGAGCGCAATGGCCTCATCATCTCGACGCCCTATTGCCGGGTGGGCTGCGTTCAGATCGCCGGCCTCGTGGCGCGCCGCATCGTCTCGTTCGTGCGGGAGGGTGAGTCCATCGGTTCCGGCGAGCGCTTCGGGCTGATCCGCTTCGGCTCGCGCGTGGATGTCTATCTGCCCGTCGGCTCGCGCGTGCTGGTCAGCGAAGGGCAGTTGACGGTGGCGGGCGAGACGGTCCTGTGCGATCTCTCCCAGCCGCAGCAGCGCGAGACCGCCTACCGGGTGAGCTGATGGAAACGCCCTTTCCCCCGTTCGATCCCGAAGGTCGCCCCCGGCCGCGCCTTGGCGGCAGCATCGGCAAGGTGCCGATCCGGGTGCTGCTGCCCAACCTCGTGACCTTGCTGGCCCTGTGCTCCGGCCTCACCGCCGTGCGTCTCGCCATCGAGGAGCGGATCGAGCTGGCGTTGGCGGC
>JAYSCE010000053.1:0-13390 GCA_041915035.1 Xanthobacter sp. | reverse complement strand
ATGATCCAGCGCCAGCCCTATCTGCCGCGCTTCATGGCCGGCGGCCCCGGCAATCCGCTCGGCGCCCGCACCATGTATCTTGGCGGCACCGAATACCGTATCCACGGCACCAACGAGCCGCAGACCATCGGCAAGTTCGTGTCGTCCGGCTGCTTCCGCATGCTGAACGCGGACGTGGAAGACCTGTATGACCGCGCCAAGGTCGGCACCAAGGTGGTGATCCTGCCCAAGGCGAGTTCGGCGCCGCAGGCTAATGCCGCTCCGGTTGCCCCGGCCGGCAAGCCCGTCGCCCAGCGCTGAGCTCAGGCCGGCCAGCCCCGGCTCCCATGTTCCAGACGGCCCGGCCTATGCCGGGCCGTTTGCATTTTAGGACCATCCGCGCGGTCGCGGGCTCCGCAATCTGCCGGAGCGGAAGACCACTGTGCGGGGCGTTCCTGTTCGATATGATGGCCCCAGCAGCGATCAAGCTGACAGGAGAGGCCCATGTCCACGCCTGCATCTGCGCCCACCCCCGCTTCCACCGTCGCCGACCAGTTGCACGCCGTGCGCGCAAGCTGGGGTTGGTTCGCGGTGCTAGGCATCGCCTTCATCGTGCTGGGCTTCATCGCCCTCGCCCACGTCCTCGCGTCCACGGTGGTCACCGTACTCTATGTGGGCGCGCTGATCCTGGTGGGCGGGGTGGTGCAGGTCATCCATGCCTTCCGCGTGCAGGGCTGGGGCCGGTTCTTCTACTGGCTGTTGGCCGGCGTGCTCTACGTCGTGGCCGGCGGACTGATGATGTACAACCCGCTGCTCGGCGCCGGCGTCCTCACGCTGATGATCGGCGTGGCGCTCGCGGTGGAAGGCATCTTTCGCCTGTTCGCCGGCTTCGGCTCCCAGCACGGCAAGGGCTGGGGCTGGATCGTGGTGTCCGGCATCGTCACCCTGCTTTTGGGCCTCATCATCATCGCCCGCTGGCCAGTGAACTCGGTCTACATCCTCGGCCTGTTCCTCGGCGTGGACCTCATCGTCAACGGCGTGGGCACGCTGATGTTCGGCCTCGCCCTGCGCGAGAAGAAGGACTGAGTCGCCCCCTCTGCTCGACGTTGGAAATACCGCTCCGCCCGTCCGCGGCGGGGGCGTTGCCGGGAACGGGCGGAGCGGACGGCCCCGGGGGGCGTCGGGGCGCGTCCTGTTCAGATGATGACGATCATTCCGCCGGCTGCGGCAACGCGGCCGGCGCGCTCTCCCCCTCCGTGACCTTCACGCGGAACCAGGTGGCATAGAGCGCCGGCACCACCAGCAGGGTCAGCACGGTCGCGACCAGAAGGCCGCCCATGATGGTCACCGCCATCGGACCCCAGAACACGCTTTCCGCCAGCGGGATCATGCCGAGCACGGCGGCAAGCGCGGTGAGCACCACGGGCCGCGCCCGGCGCAGCGTCGCCTCCACGATGGCCCGGTGCGGCGTCGCCCCGTCGCGGATGTCGTGGTCGATCTGGTCCACCAGAATCACCGTGTTGCGCATGATCATGCCGGCGAGCGCGATGAGGCCCAGCAGCGCCACGAAGCCGAACGGCCGGTGCGCGATCAGCAGAGCCGCCGCCGCGCCGATGAGGCCGAGGGGGGCGGTCGCCAGCACCAGGGCAAGGCGCGAGAAGCTCTGCAGCTGGATCATCAGCAGCGTCAGCATCGCCAGGATCATCACCGGGAACACCGCCGCCAGCGACGCATTCGCCTTGGCACTCTCCTCGATGGAGCCGCCGGTCTCGATGCGATAGCCGGGCGGCAGCTCGGCCTTGAGCTGCGCCAGCTTGGGCAGGAGGCGGGTTGTCACATCCGGCGGCTGGATGCCGTCGCGCACGTCGCCGCGCACGGTGAGCACCAGGTCGCGGTCGCGCCGCCACAGGATCGGCTCCTCATGGGCATAGCCGATGCGTGCCACCTGTCCGAGCGGCACGGCGAGGCCGTTGCGGGTGGTGACGGTGAGTGCCGCGAGGTGTTCGAGGTCCACCCGTTCTTCCGGCACGGCCCGCGCCATCACGTCGATGAGCAGATTGCCCTCGCGCAGCTGGGTGATGGCATAGCCCTGCAGCAGGGTCTGGAGCGTCTCGGCGATGTCGCGCGGCGAGGTGCCCAGCGCACGGGCGCGGTCCTGATCGACGGTCAGGGTGATGGACTTGACCTGCTCGCCCCAATTGAGGTGCGGGTCGATCACGTCCTTGTCGGACGCCATCACCAGGCGCACCTTCTCGGCGATGTCGCGGACCGCGATGGGGTCCGGCCCCACCACGCGGAACTGCACCGGGAAGCCCACCGGCGGGCCGAACACGAAGCGGTCCACGCGCACGCGCGCCTCGGACAGGGCGCCTTCGGCCAGCTCCGCATCGAGCCGGGCCTTCAGCCGCTCGCGGGCGGCCACATCCTTCGCCACGATCACGATCTGCGCGAAATTGGGATTGGGCAGCACCGGATTGAGGCCAAGCCAGAAGCGCGGCGCGCCGCGGCCCACATAGGTGGTGCGGGTGGCGACATCCGGATCGTCCCCGACGAGCGCCTCCGCCTTCTTCGCCGTCGCCTCGGTGACAGTGATGGAGGTGCCCTCCGGCAGCCGGATCTCAAGGAACAGCTCCGGCCGGGTGGAAGTGGGGAAGAACTGCTGCTGCACGAAGCCGAAGGCCACCACCGAGCCGGCGAACATGAGCACCGTCGTGCCGATGACCATGAAGCGGTGCCGCAGGCAGAATTCCAGCGTCCTGCGCAGCATCCGGTAGAGGCGTCCGTCGTGCATCTCGTGATGCCCGCCCGCCTTCTTCATGTCCGGCAGCAGAACGGTGCCGAGATAGGGCGTGAAGATCACCGCCACGAACCACGAGGCGATGAGGGCGATGCCCACCACCCAGAAGATGCCGCCCGCATATTCGCCGGAGGACGACTTGGCGAAGCCCACCGGCAGGAAGCCGGCTGCCGTCACCAGCGTGCCGGTGAGCATGGGAAAGGCGGTGGACGTCCAGGCGAAGGTGGCGGCGGACATGCGGTCCCAGCCCTCCTCCATCTTCACCACCATCATCTCGATGGCGATGATGGCGTCGTCCACGAGCAGGCCGAGGGCGATGATGAGCGCGCCCAGGGTGATGCGGTGGAGGTCCATGCCCGCCGAGAACATGATGAGGAAGACGATGGCGAGCACGAGGGGCACCGACAGTGCCACCACGATGCCGGTTCGGAACCCGAGCGACAGGAAGCTCACCACCAGCACGATGACGAGGGCTTCGAGGAAGGTCTTCAGGAACTCGCCCACCGATTCGCCGACGATGTGCGGCTGATCGGCCACCTGCGTCACGTCGATGCCGTGCGGCAGTTCGGTGGTGGCCTCGGCCATGGCGACCTTAAGGTTTTCGCCCAGCGTGAGGATATTGGCGCCCTGCGCCATGGACACGCCGATGCCGATGGCGGGCAGCCCATGCTGGCGCATGAGGAAGGAGGGTGGGTCCTCATAGCCGCGCTTGACGGTCGCGATATCGCCGAGGCGCAGCAGCGCGCCATTCACCGCCACCGGGACCTCGGCAATGGCCTCGACGCCGGTGAAGGCGCCGGTGACGCGCAGGTTGATGCGGTCGGAGCGGGTATCCACCGCGCCTCCCGCCACCACGGCGTTCTGCCGGGCCACGCTGTCGAACACCTGCTGCGGCGTGATGCCGAGATTGGCGAGGCGGGCGTGGGAGAACTCGATGTAGATCTTCTCCGGCCGCTCGCCGATGAGGTCGACCTTCTCCACGTCCGGCACGCGCAGCAGACGCTGGCGGATGACCTCCGCCTGCCGCTTCAACTCGGCTGGCGCCGCTCCCTGCCCGCTCAGGATATAGAGGGCGGAATAGACGTCGCCATATTCGTCGTCGAAGCCCGGCCCGATGACGCCGGCGGGAAGGTCGCCGCGCACGTCGGAAACCTTCTTGCGCACCTGGTACCAGAGGTCCTTCACCTCCCGCGCGGGCGTGTTGTCGCGCAGGAAGACCTGCACGAAGGACACGCCGGGGCGCGAATAGCTCTCCACCCGGTCGAGGTGCGGCAGCGACTGCAGCTTCTTCTCGATGGGATCGGCCACCTGCGCCTGCATCTCGGAGGCGGTGGCCCCCGGCCACGCCGCCTGCACCACCATGACCTTGATGGTGAAGGACGGATCCTCGGCGCGGCCGAGGTTGAAATAGGAATAGGCCCCCGCAGCACCCAAGAGGATGATGGCGAACAGGGTCAGCGCGCGGTGGGTGATGGCCCAGCGCGAAAGATTGAAGCGCGAGGCGCCGTCCGGGGAAGGGCCGGCGGCGCTCACGGGCGCTGCTCCGCCACGCTGGTGCCGGCGGCCGGCGCCTGCGCACGGGTCTCGACAGCCGGAAGGCGCTCGGGCACCTCGGTCACGGACGGAGCCTGGACGGTGCGCACCTTCTGGCCGGGCAGCAGCGTCTGGACGCCGAGGATCACCACCGCGTCCCCCGGCGCGACACCGCCGGAGAGCAGCACTTCGTCGCCCGTATAGGCGGTGATCTCCACCGGGCGGGCGACGATGGCATGGCTCGCGCCATCCACCACGAACACCTGCGGGCCGTGGCCGCGATCGATCAGTGCGGACAGCGGCAGGCGCGCCACCTGCTGCTGGTCCTTCGGGCGGAGCGTCACGGTAGCGGTCATGCCCAGCGCCACGGCCTCGTCCGCCCCTTCAAGCGTGAAACGGGCGGGATAGGTGCGGGAGGTCGCATCCGCTTGCGGCGACAGCTCGCGCAGGCGGGCCGGAATGCGGCGGCCGGGATCGGCCCAGAGGGTGACGACGGCGTCGGCGGCGCGGGCGTCGGCCAGCGCGGTTTCAGGCAGCGAGACCAGCGCCTCCTTCTCGTCGAGCCGCGCGACGCGGACGATGGTCTGGCCGGAGGCCACCACCTGCCCTGGCTCGGCCGACGTCGCGACCACAACGCCGGCGGCGTCGGCCACGAGATCGGCATAGGAGAGCCGGTTCTCCGCCAGTTCCAGCGAGCGCTTCGCCCGTTCGAGGCGGCCCACCGCCTCCTCCTTGGCAAGCGACTTGCGGTCGAGATCGGCATTGGAGGCGGCGCCCTTGGCGGTGAGCGCGCGATAGCGGGTGTCCTCGGTGGTGGTCTGGGCGAGGTTGGCGGTGGCGGCCTGCATCTCGGCCTTGGCGCTCTCCAGCTCCAGCTTCAGGTCTTCCCTGTCGAGGCGCGCCACCACGGTGCCGGACTCTATTCGGTCTCCCACCTCCACCAGCCGCTGCACCACCTTGCCGCCGACCCGGAAAGCGAGATCGATCTCGCGCCGGGCGCGGACCACGCCGACGAAGCTCTTCTGCGTCTCGCGCGGACGGAAGCTGACCGTCATCACCTGCACCGGGCGGGCGAGCGTGGCGGGCGCCCCTCCGGCCGGCGGCGCCTCACCTGCATTGGCGGGGCTTTCCGGACCGCAGCCGGCGAGCAAAAGGGCGGACCCGGCGAGAAACAGAGCGGCCACGCCCCTCAGGTGGCGGCCGGATCGGATCGGAACGGCGAGGCGGGGCATGGGGGCGATCCTGTGGCTCGGGCCTATCGAATATGAATTCAACACTGACGATTTTCGTCGATCATCACTTTTACGGCGCAGAACAGCGTTTCGCTCACTCCCGTCAGGGGAGCGGCGAGCGCTCCACCTCAATACTCCTCAGAATGAAGCGCAGACTGTCGCGCAGCGCCCCCTCTTGATCCTCGTCGCCGATATGCTGGGCCACCAGCACGGGATGGCAGAAGCGGAGCAGCGCGCTCTGGATGTGTCGGCTGACCTTCGACGGGTCATGGGCCACGAACACCCCTTGCGCGATACCGTCTGCGAGCACGCGGGCAGTCAAGTCGCAAAGGCGCGCCTTGTGGGCCTCGA
The DNA here is from genome assembly GCA_041915035.1 of Xanthobacter sp. Lineage (GTDB taxonomy): Bacteria > Pseudomonadota > Alphaproteobacteria > Rhizobiales > Xanthobacteraceae > Xanthobacter. Next base: position 7,498 of record JAYSCE010000053.1, on the reverse strand, counting down.
TGGCTTCCCAATTGTTCTCGATGGCGACCAGCACCATGTCATGCAGGCGCCGCTCCTCAAGGAAATTCTCCTTGTGATAGCGCAGGATGGCGAGGTAGGCGGCGAGGATGCGCTCTTGCGGGGAGCCGCCGTCGGCAACGGCCTCGGCCACCTCGGCCTCGCTCTCGTTGAGGCAGCGCGAGCAGATGGTCGCGACGATGGCGGTCTTTGACGGGAAGAAGCGATAGACATTGGCCGGCGACATGCCCAACTCGGCGGCGATGTCGGCCACTGCCGTCTTGGCGAAGCCCATGCGGCGGAACAGTTCCTCCGCCGTGCGCGCGATGCGCTCGCGGGTCTCGTCTGCCGTCTCCTTCACCCTGATGTTCACGCCAATACTCCTAAGAACTGACGATAATCATAAATCGTCAGCGCCATATTTCCAAGCCCGCGATTCGCGCACTTTGGAGAATTTTATCCCCGCCGTGTCGGCGCGTCGCCCCTGCGCGCGTCCTCGTAGCGGTCCGAGCCCGGGACCGAAGGAGGAACGAGAGATGGCGCAGAAGGTGCTCATTCTGATCGGAACGAAGAAAGGCGCGTTCATCCTGGAGAGCGACCCCGCCCGGAAAAGCTGGGCGCTGCGCGGTCCCTTCTGCGACACGTGGCCGACCAACCATGTGGTGGGCGATCGCGCCTCAGGCCGCATCTATGCCGGCGGTGGCAACGAATGGTTCGGGCCGGCGGTGTGGCAGTCCGACGATCTCGGCGCCACCTGGACCCATTCGTCCCGTGGCCTCGCCCATGCCGAGGGCGAGGCGCCGGTGAAATCCGTGTGGAGCCTCGCGCCGGGTGCGGACGGCGTGCTCTATGCCGGGGTCGAGCCGGCCGGCCTGTTCCGCTCCGATGATGGCGGCGAGAGCTTCACGGCACTCGACGGATTGCAGAAGCATCCGTCCCGCGCCGAGTGGAACCCCGGCGGCGCCGGCCTCATCCTGCATTCGCTTGTGCTTGATCCGGACGATCCGGAGGCGCTGTGGGTGGGCATCTCCGCCGCCGGCGTCTTCCACAGCACCGACGGTGGGCGCACCTGGAGCGCGCGCAACCGCGGCACGCGGGCGGACTACATGCCCGAGGACCAGCGCTATCCCGAACACGGGCAGTGCGTGCATTGCGTGGTCAAGGCGCCGGGCCTGCGCCACCGCCTCTACCAGCAGAACCATTGCGGCATGTACCGCTCCGACGATGGCGGCGTCTCGTGGCAGAGCATCGAAAAGGGCCTGCCCTCCAGCTTCGGCTTTCCCGCCGCCGCCCATCCGCGCGATTCCGAAACGCTGTTCCTCGTGCCGCTCAACGGCGACACCGCCGGCCGCTTCATGCCGGAGGCGAAGGCCGCCGTGTGGCGCACCCGCGACGGCGGCACATCATGGAAGGCGCTGAGAACGGGCCTCCCGCAGCAGGATGCCTATTTCAACGTGCTGCGGCAGGCCATGGCCACGGACACGCTGGAGCCGGCAGGCGTCTATTTCGGCACCGGCTCGGGCGAAATCTACGCCAGCGCCAACGAGGGGGAGAGCTGGACGCGCCTCGCTGAGCACCTGCCCACCATCTCCTCCGTGGAGACGCTGGTGGTGGAGGCCTGAGCGGTGGCGCAGGAAGCCGCGCCGGTGAAGGTGCGCCTGCCGGCCCATCTCGTCCGGCTGTTCCCGGACGGGGAGACCTATCTGGAGCTGGACGCGCGGACCGTCGAGGAGCTGATGGGCCAGCTGGAGGCCCTGTGGCCGGGCATGCGCGACCGGCTGTGCGACGAACGCCCCGCCATCCGCCGCCACATCAACGTGTTCGTGGACGGCCGCCGCGCCCGGCTCGACACGCCGCTCCGGCCCGGCGCGGACGTGTTCGTGCTCACTGCCATCAGCGGCGGGTAGAGGGAGCGCTGGTTTCAGCGCCCGTCGGCGATCAGGCAGCCGGGCGGGAAATCCGTTCCATCCAGAGCCGCCACCACGCATTGCGCCGCGATGAGGTTGCCCCGGGCCAGTGCTTCGGCGCTGGAGCCGGAGGCGTGGGCGGTGGCCACCACGTCGCCCCGCGCCGCCAGCGCGGCGGCGACCGGCAGCATTGCGGGGTCCGCCTCGGCCTCGAACACGTCGAGGCCGGCGCCGCCGATGCGCCCCGCCTCCAGCGCCGCCAGCAGCGCGCGGTCGTCCACGAGGCCGCCGCGCGAGGTGTTGATGACCAGCGCATGAGGCTTCATGGCGGCGAGCGCGGCGGCGCCGATCAGGTGATGGGTTTCGGCGGTCAGCGGTGCGTGCAGGCTGATGACGTCGCTCCGGGCGATGAGATCATCCAGCGGCACATAATCCACGAAAGGAAAGTCCGGGTCGGGGGTGCGGGTCGCCACCAGAACCTTGGTCCCGAAGCCGTGCAGCCGCCGCGCCACCGCCTTGCCGATGCGGCCGAGGCCGACGAGGCCCACCGTCTTGCCGGTGAGGTCAAAGCCGCTCAGCACCCGCCAATTGCCGGCGGCGATGGCGCGGTCGCTCTCCTTCAGCCGGCGCAGCAGCGCCAGGATCATCGCCAGGGTATGGTCCGCCACCGCATCGTCATTGGCCCCCGCCGCAATGGTAACGACGCGGCCCAGCGCCTTGGCTGCGGGCACATCCACCCGGTCATAGCCGACGCCCCGGCGGGCGATGACCTTCAGATCGGGATGGGCGGCAAGGATCTCCCGCGTCACTGCGCGCATGCCGACGATCCAGCCCTCGGCACCTTCGAGCAGCGCGCTCAGGGTGGCATCGGGAATGTCGGCATCGAGCGCATCGCCCGGCAGGCCGGAGGGGACCGCGACGCAGCCGTGCTCGGCCAGATATTCGGCGGCCGCGGCATCGAACAGGCGGGTGGTGATGAGAACCTTGCGGGGGGCGGACACGGCAGCGACCTTTGCAGGAGGAAAGCAGAGCGGTGCCCCCTCCTCTCCCGGCGGCGCGGTAAGATCAAGCCCTGCCCGCCGCAACCACGCCATGCAACCGCGCCTGTCGAACGCTCCATACGAACGCTGCGCGAAAAAGGGCGGCGCATGCGCACCGCCCTCCAGTCTGTTTCGGCGAACCACTGCCCGCCTTTCAGTCCCGCCGGTCAAGCCGCCTGAGCGGCGCTCTCTACCGGCGATCCCTCGATCGTCTTGGGAGCAGACGCCCCACCGGCGATGGGGATGATGCGGGGCTTCTTGGCCTCGGGAATGTTGCGCACGAGGTCCACGTGCAGCAGACCATTCTCAAGCACCGCGCCCTTCACCTCCACATGATCGGCGAGCTGGAAGCGACGCTCGAAGGCGCGCGCGGCGATGCCGCGATAGAGCACCTGGGCGCCCTCGGACGCCTCGGACGCCGCCTTCTCGCCCTTGAGGGTGAGGGTGTTCTCCTTCACCTCGAGGCCGAGTTCGGCCTCGGTGAAGCCCGCCACGGCCACCGTGATGCGATAGGCGTTCTCGCCCGTGCGCTCGATGTTGTAGGGCGGGTAGGTAGGCGCCGCATCCACGCCGCCGACGGAATCGAGCAACGAGAACAGCCGGTCGAAGCCGACGGTGTTACGGTACAGCGGAGCAAGATCAAACGTACGCATGGCATATCCTCCTTTGAAGCGACATGCTGGACCCGCATAAAGCCGGGTCCGGTCAGGGCGCCGTCAGGTCTCTGCCCGGCGCCTTTTCGGATGTGGGTAGGCCCGTTTCGGGCGTCAAGGGGGTGCCCCGGCCGCAATCTGAACATGCGATGAACGCTCCTGCCGGCCGACGTTCACGCACCGCGGATAGACTTTTCCGCAACGACATCTGCTCCGTCCGCGGCGTCATCCGGTGAGGAGGCGGGGAGCAAGGGGAGGTCGGGCGATGCGGGCCTGTGCGGCCGCCTGTGCGGCCTTCTTCCTGATGGCGCTCGCGCCGCCAACGTCGCGGGCCCTCGCCCAGTGTGGCGCAGAGCCCGCGGTTTCGGCCGGCGCCCAGACGGCCGTGCCGGCCAAGCCCCCACCCCTGCAGCCCCCACCCCTTCAGCCCCCGCCCCTGCACACGCATCATCCGCCGAGTGCGGCCGGGGCCATCGGCCTTCCCGCGGCGCCGATCGCGCGCGCCGCCTCCGTCACGGCGACCCAGATGCCGGAGGAGGCCACTCTGCTGCCCGGCGCCATCGCCCCGCGCGCCTACCGGCCCTACCAGACCGCCCCCGCCGGCCCCCATCCGCTCACCGCCGAGACCGTCGCGCCGAGCCTGGAAGCCCGCGGCTTCCGCCAGATCAGCACCGTGCGGCAGCGCGGCCAGAGCTTTCTTGCCGAAGCCACCGGCCCGCGCGGCGAGCGCGTGCGCTTGGTGCTCGATGCCGCGAGCGGCGACATCAGCGGCATGCAGGTCATCGGCTCCGGGGGGCCGCGCTAAGCGCGGCTCCCGGCGAGAGGGCGATTGTGAAGCGGGCGCCCGGCGTGTAACCCTCAGCCCGCCCGCCTTCCACCGCCGCGAGCCTCATGACGCTCTATTCCCTGCCGAACAATCCGGTGCCCGAAGGCGCGATCGAAGGCGAGATCACCGCCCGCGACGGCGTGCGCCTGCGCTTCGCCCGCTTCCTGCCCGAGGGCAAGGCGAAGGGCACCGTCGCCCTGTTCAGCGGACGCTGCGAGTTCATCGAGAAATATTTCGAGGTGGTGCGCGAGCTCAGGTCGCGCGGCTTCGCCGTGGCCCTCCTCGACTGGCGCGGCCAGGGCGGCTCCCAGCGCCTGCTGCGCAACCGCCTGAAGGGCCACGTCACCCGCTTTTCCGATTACCTGCTCGACCTGGAGGCCTTCGCCCGCGAGGTGCTGCTGCCGGATTGTCCACCGCCCCACTTCGCGCTCGCCCACTCCATGGGCGGCTCGATCCTCCTGTCCTCGGTGCTGGAGGGGCAACGCTGGTTCGACCGCATGGTGCTGAGCGCGCCCATGCTGGGGCTTGATTCGGTGCCGTTCGAGGGCATCGTGCGGCCGACGGCCACCGTGCTCTCCCACATCGGCTTCGCCCGCGCCTTCGTGCCCGGCGGACGCGGACGTACGCTCGCCCGGCTGAAGATCGAGGGCAATCCGCTCACCTCGGACCGGGTCCGCTTCGACCGCACGCAGGCGCTCGTGACCGCCTATCCGCAGCTCGATCTCGGGGCGCCGACCATCGGCTGGCTGGCGGGGGCCTACGCCACCATGGCGGAGCTGACCCATCCCGACGTGATTCCCCGCATCCGCCAACCGCTGCTCATCATCGCGGCGGGCGGCGAGAGGCTGGTCTCAAACAAGGCCATCGAGCACTTCTCGGCCCGGCTCATCGCCGGCGCCCATGTGGTGGTGCCGGCCAGCCGGCACGAGTTGCTCATGGAACGCGACATCTTCCGCGCCCAGTTCTGGGCGGCGTTCGACGCCTTCATTCCGGGCACGCCGATCTGAGAAGTTTTAGGTCGCCACGCTCAGGCGCCGCGCGGGCTTAGCCCTGCGTTGCTACGCTCAAGCGCCGCGCGGGCTTAGCCGCCGGTGAGCTGGCGCAGCGCCGCCTCGTGCACCTTGCGGCTGCCTGCGGCGACCACGCGGCCGCCCGCAACCGGCGAACCGCCTTCCCAGCTGGTGACGACGCCCCCCGCCCCTTCGATGATCGGCACGAGGGCGATCACGTCGTGATCCTGCAGGCCGGTCTCGATGACGAGATCGATGAGCCCCGCCGCGACCATGCAGTAGGCGTAGCAATCGCCGCCGTAGCGCGACATGCGCACCCGCTCCTCCACCGTGCCGAAGGCGGCGCGGTCTTCGTCGTTCATGAGGCGGGGACTGGTGGTGTAGAGCACCGCATCCTCCAGCCGGGCGCAGTCACGTGTGGCGAGGGTGCGCTCGCCGGCCGGTCCGCGATAGCGCGCCGCGCCTCCGTCGCCGAAGAAGCGTTCGCCGATGAACGGCTGGTGCATCATGCCGTAGACGGGATCGCCATCCTTCAGAAGGCCGATCAGCGTGCCCCAGGCGGGCAGGCCGGCGATGAAGGACTTGGTGCCGTCGATGGGGTCGAGCGCCCAGGTATAGGGCGCGCTCGCCGTCACGTTCTCGAATTCCTCGCCGATGATGCCGTGGGCCGGAAAGGTGGAGCGGATGAGCGCGCGCATGGCCTGCTCGGCCGCCCGGTCCGCCTCGGTGACCGGATCGAAGGCGCGGCCAGCGCTCTTGTCCTCGATGCCCAGCGCCGTGCGGAAAAACGGCAGGATGGCCTCACCCGAAACGGTCGCAAGCTGGTGGACGAAGGCGTCGAAATCGACGGCGGTCATGGGCGCTCCGGAGCAATCGGGCGGGCCGAGGACGCCCGCGCCGGCAAGAAAGCGCGGGCGGTGGCGGCTGCCAAGGGAAATCTGCGAGGACCACTCGCTCCTCCTCGGAGGCCCGATACGGCATGGGGTCGAATCCGGGTGGTAGTGATCCCTGCGCCATGACGGCGGTGCGGGATGATCGCGCCGGCGGCAGATCCGACGGGCAGGGCGCGCAAAGATTGGGCAGGCGCGCCACAACAAGATGAAAATAAATGGTTTTAAATGTTGGACAGATGCACAAACTATCTGCCTGTCACGGACTTGATGCAGAGGGGTCCGTTCGTCATATTGATGCAGCGCGGCATTGCTTGTTGCGGTGCCGCTGCCCTCCTTGGGCGTTTCCTCCCTAGACTTGGGCCGCTGTTTCTCAGCGGCCCCTTTCTTTTTTCGGCCCCTTACGCCGAGGCAGGACATGCGGCCAAGCCCCAAGCCCGATCGGCTCCTTTTCCCCAGCCCTCCAGAGCCATCTTTCGCGCCTGACGCGTGACGAGAGGCTGCGACTGACGCCGAACGTGCGCGTTTGCCAGCCCACCACGTCTACCCGCGCCGGGCCCCCGATCGATCGGCAGCCTGCTGCTTCGGTATCGCGCAGCATTCGGACATGGCGAAGCCATGCCATCCCCCGGCACGGCCGAGTCGGATCAAGCGCGCTCCTCTATGGATTTTTTTGAGCGGCCCCATCGCGCAGGGCGTAGCCCGGGCTTGGCCGGAGAAAACAAATCCTTATAAAAATCAATGAGTTGCTCTGGTATACCAGACTGCGACAAACGCGCACTTGATTTATGGCACTGCACTCGGCTATTTGTGCATTGCGACACGGCGATTGGCGTCGCTGTGTCGCTGCCCTCCTTGGGCGTTTCCTCCCTAGACTTGGGCCGTCTGCTCACGCGGACGGCCCCTTTCTTTTTCGGGCTGGCCGATCCGGCATTCGCCGTAACCCGCCGCCCTGTCTAGGCCCCTCTCGTTCCATCCCTGGATGCGGTCTTGCGCCGCGATATTCGATCCCGTGTCTCAGCGGACGTCTTCGCATGGCGAAGCGTGTCCGGGCCGGAATTCGATGGTGCCGGGGTAATCCCCCGCAAACCGTGCGCAATAGGTAGCCTTGCCATACGAAAAACGCAAGGCACCTTATGCAAAAATGCAGGGCTTTGTCATTCAGCTGCCGCACG
>JAYSCE010000052.1:6085-13394 GCA_041915035.1 Xanthobacter sp. | reverse complement strand
TGGGTGATGAGCAGCACGGTCTTGCGCGTCTCGTACCAGATGCGCTGCAGCTCGGCGTTCATCTTCTCTCGCGTCATGGCATCGAGGGCGCCGAAGGGCTCGTCCATGAGCAGCACTTCGGGATCGTGCACCAGCGCCCGGCAGATGGCGGCGCGCTGCTGCATGCCGCCGGAGAGCTCCCACGGATAGCGCTCCTCGAAGCCGTCGAGGCCGGCGGTGTGGAGGAGGCGCGCGGCCGCCTCGCGATAGGCGCTGACGGGGCGCCCGCGCATCTCCACCTGCAGCAGCACGTTGTCGCGCACCGTGCGCCACGGCAGCAGCACCGGGCTCTGGAACACCATGCCCACGCCGTCCGGCGGCTGCGTCACCTTCACGCCGCCGATGGTGATCGAGCCGCTGGTGGCCGGCAGAAGCCCGGCGACCAGCTTCAAGAGCGTGCTCTTGCCGCAGCCCGAAGGGCCGACGATGGCCACGAACTCGCCCTTCGAGATGTTGAGATCGATGGGCTTGAGCGAGGGCACCGAACCGCCGCGCGTCTTGTAGGTCTTGGTGAGGCCGGAGATGGCGATATGGGTGCCGGCGGCCTCGGCGCGTGGCGCGGGAGGGCGGGTGTCGATCCTGTGCAGAACAGCGGTCACGGAAGGAACTCCAGCGTGAAGTAATCCTGCGCCTTGCTGCGCGCGGAGGGGTCGAGGCCGCCGTACTGGGTGAGGATGTCGAGGCTCTCGTCCATCAGCGCCGGGTTCATGCGGAAGGGGCGCGTGCTCTTGTCGTCGGAGGCGCGGTAGAGCGCCTGCGAATATTGCAGGCTGCGCAGCTGGGCATCCGGCAGGCCGATCTTGGGATAGGCCTCCATGAGGATGTCGATGGCGGCCTTGGGGTTCTTCTCCGCCTCTTCCACCGCGCGGGTGGTGGCGCGCATGAAGCGCTTCACCATGTCGGCGCGCTTGGCGAGGGTGTCGTTGTTGGCGACGATGCCGAGGGAGACGAGGTTCACCCCCGCATCGGTGTAGCGCAGCATGGTCACAGGCTTGTTCATGATGTCGGGCAGGCGCGCGCCCTGCTCGGTGGTGAAGCCGATGAGGCCGTCGGCCTGGTTGTTCACGACGGCGTTGAGCTTGGCCTGCGCATCCGCCGCCACCATCTTCACCGCGCCCTCGGGGATGCCGAGCTTCTTCAGATACAGCGGCCAGATGGGCGTGACGGCATCGCCGGGCGTGAACATGATGGTCTTGCCGGGCAGGTCCTTGGCGCCGTTGATCTTGCCCTCGGGGGCGACCACCGCGCCGGGGGTGCGCTGGAGCAGCACGCCCACGGTCTTCACCGGCGCGCCCTTGGCCACCGCCTTGATCATCACGCCGATGTCGGCGAGGCCGAAGGTCGCCGTGCCGGCGCCCACCGCCTGGATGGTCACCGCCGAGCCGCGGCCTTCCTGGATGTCGAGGTCGATGCCCTCTTCCGCGTAATAGCCCTTCTTGAGGCCGAGGATGAAAGGCGCGTGCTCGCCATAGACGTACCAGTTGAGCATCAGCACCGCCTTGTCCGGCGTCTTTGCCGCCTGCGCGGCGGCGGGCAGCGCGGATGCGGCGGCAAGGCCGAGCGCGAGGGCGCCGGATAACAGGTGCGTGGCGAGTGTCCTTCGAGAGATCTTGCGCGAGATCATGGTTTCCTCCACCGGTTTTTCTGGTTTTGCTTGGGTCGTCTTCTTTTGTTTGGCTTGGGGCTCACGCCCCGCCGTTGGGGTCCGGGCGGCGCGAGGCGTGCCAGGGGATGAGGAAATGCTCGATGGCGTCGAGCGCCATGAACAGGATCACCCCCATCATGGAGAGCACGAACAGCGCGGCGAACATGAGCGGCAGGTCGAAATTGCCGTTCGCCACCTGCAGCACGTAGCCGATGCCCGAGTTGGAGCCGACGAATTCGCCCACCACCGCGCCCACCACGGCAAGGGTGATGGCCACCTTCAGCCCCGCGAAGATGCCGGGCAGCGCATGGGGCAGGCGGATGCGGATGAAGGTCCGCAGCCCCCCGGCGCGCATGGAGCGGGCGAGGTCGATCATCTCCTTGTCCACGCTCTTGAAGGCGAGCACGGTGGAGACCACCACCGGGAACACCCCGAGCAGGAAGGCGGAGATGATTTTCGGCAATACGCCGAAGCCGAACCACACCACGAACAGCGGCGCCACCGCGATCTTCGGCACCGACTGCGAGAAGACGAGGAGGGGATAGAGATAGCTCTCCACAGTCTTCGAGGAGGCAATGAGCATGGCCAGCGGAATGCCCACCAGCGCGCTCAAAGCGAAACCGCCCAGCGTGGCGTATAGCGTCGGCATCGTCTCGCGCAGCAGCATCGGCCACTGGGCGATGACCTGCTCGATCACCAAAGTCGGCGCGGGGATGAGATAGGGCGGGATGCGCAGCAGGCGCACCGCGAGGTCCCACCCCACCAGGATGACCGCGACGAGGATGAGCGGGCGTATCGCCTCCATGCTCATGAGCTTGGAGAGCACGTTGGCCCGCTGGGTCTGGACGAGAAGGGTGTCGCTCATGGCATGCCTCCTCAGACCACGGATTGGCGCTGCTCGCCGAGGCGGGCGATGCCGAGGCGCACCTCCTGCCCGCGGGCGAGATAGACCTGCGGCCTCAGCCCCAGCCCCACCCCCGCCGGCGTGCCGGTGATGATGAGGTCGCCCGGCTCCAGCGTCATAAAGCGGCTGATGTAGGAGACGATTTCCGCCACCTTGAAGATCATGTCGCCGGTGGAGCTGTTCTGGCGCATCTCGCCGTCCACCGAGCACCAGAGGTCGAGGGCCTGCGGGTCGCCCACCTCGTCGGCCGTCACCAGCCAGGGGCCGAGGGGGCAGAAGGTGTCGTGGCTCTTGCCCTTGGTCCACTGCCCGCCGTGCTCCAATTGGTGGGCGCGCTCGGACACGTCGTGGGCAATGCAGTAGCCGAACACATGGTCCAGCGCGTCCGCCTCGGTGACCTTCCGCGCGGTGGTGCCGATGACCACACCCAGCTCCACCTCCCAGTCGGTCTTCTCAGACCCCTCCGGGAGGCGGATGGCGTCATAGGGGCCGCACAGCGATGTGGTGGCCTTCATGAAGAGGATGGGCTCTTCGGGAATGGGCAGGCCGCATTCGCGGGCGTGGTCGTGATAATTGAGGCCCACCCCCACGATCTTGCCGATGCCGGCCAGCGGCGCCGCGAGGCGCACCTCGCCGGGCACGCGGGGCAGGGCGAGCGGGTCCAGCGCCTGCAAACCGGCAAGGCGGGCGGGGTCGGCGATGAAGGCGACGTCGATGTCCGGCACGATGCCAGTGAGGTCGCGCACCGAGCCGTCGGCGGCGAGGAGGCCGGGCCGCTCGGCGCCGGCCGCGCCATGGCGCAGGAGCTTCATGGGGTGAGCCTTTCGGGAATGCGGGCGTCCGTTGCTTCCGCTTGCGCGGCGAGGGGCCGGCGCAACTGGGCGGACTGGATGCGGTTTTCCAGCCAGTAGAGGCCGGGATTGATCTCGGAGGCGCCATCCGCCAGCAGGGCGTCGAGCCGGCGCCCGGCCGCCTCGGCCTGGTCGCGGTCGAGCGCTTCGATGGTGAAGAGATATTGCTGGCGCCCCGGCCCGCCGGAATAGATGCGGCGCTCGGCCGTCATGATGCCGGAGATGGCCTCGTCCACCTCATAGAGGCCGCCCGAGAGCGTGCCGGAGGTGTCGCCCGCCACCGCTGCCCGGACCATCTGCGCCAGCGTCGCGGCGTCGGCCTTGTGGTCGAAGCGGCGTTGCAGGATGTAGGGGGCATAACCCCCCGCATACCCAACCCGGCAATGGTTGCGGTAGAGCGAGCGCACCGGATTGCGGAAGTGGGTGAGGGCTTCGCTGGTCCAGGGCGTCGGTCGGTTCAGCGCGGCGAGATAGGCCGGGCTGCCCAGCACCTCGGGGCCATCCGTGACATAGCACATGAAGAAGCGCGGGCTGCCGTGGACGGCGCGATAGCGCCGCCCCTCGATGAAGCCGGGAATCCCCACCCGCTCCAGCATGTGCTCGCAATTGTGCCATTCCTGATAGCGGAGTTCGTACTCCGCATCGATGTCGGCCCAGAAGCCCATAAAGCCGAGGGCAGGGGACGGGTGGGGCTCTTCGCTGACCATGGCGGCGGCGCTCAGAAGAGGCCGTCGCGGACTTCATACCGCGTGGGCTTGCCATAGATGGCGCCGCCCTTCTCCACCCAATGGGCCACCCAGTCGATCATCCGCGCGAGCGGCACGTTGGGATAGCCGAACAGGCGCTGGGCCTGGAACGTGCTGTTGGCCCAGCCGGTGGGCTCCTCCTCGCCCTCGAAGATGGGCGCCTTGCCGAACTTCTCGCCGAAGGCATGGGCGATGGCCCGCACGCTCGCATGTTCCGGCCCGCCGATGTTGATGGGGGTGGTGGGCACCGTGCAGTGCTTCAGGCAGCGCAGGATCTGCGCGTTGGAATCCCCCTGCCAGATCACGCTGGCATGGCCGGTGCGGATGGGGATGGGCTCGCCGCGATGGACCCAGCTGGCGATGTCGTGCAGCACGCCGTAGCGCAGATCGATGGCATAGTTCAGCCGGGCGAGGCGGCCGGGCGTGCCGTGGATGTGAGAGCCGTATTCAAACGCCCGCTCGCGACCGACGCAGGAGTTGGCATAGTCGCCGACCGGCCGCGGCTGTACCCGCTCGTCCCAGCCGTTGTGGGCGAAGACGCCGAAGGGATAGACGCACAGGGTGGAGAAGGCGACGATCCGGCTGTCGCGGAAGTGGGAGGCGACGGTCGCGGGCACCATGGTGTTCATGGCCCAGGCGAAGGAGGGGTCATCATTGGTGCCGAACTTCTTGCCGGCCATGTAGACCACGTTCTTCACCTTGGGCAGCTGCGCCACCGCCTCCGCATCCAGGAGGTCGCAGCGGATGGTCTCGATGCCGAAGCCCTCCAGCTCCTCCTTGGAGCCTGCCTCCGAGAAGCGCGCGACCCCGATCACCCTTTTCTCCGGCGCGGCGCGCTTGGCCATGCGGGCGAGGGAGGGGCCGACCTTGCCGGCGACACCGAGGACGATGATGTCCCCGTCCAGGGTGGCGAAGTCGTCCACCAGCCCCTGGGTCGGACGGGAGACCAGCTCCTCGAGCTGCTCCTCGGTCTCGATCAGGTCCGGCACGGTGTCGAAGGTCAGGCGTTCACTCACGAATCCGCTCCCATTTTTCCTGACAGGCCTCGAATGGCACCCGAACGGGGGATGAACCGCACCGAACAGGGGCCTGAACCGCCCCGAACCTTGCTCGGTTCAGGTCCTGGCCTGCTTGTTTATTGGGTAACGCCGTTACCCATATCTATAGGGCTAGATTCGTCCAAAGTTGGAGTCAAGAGCGTATTGTCGGTTCAGCTTCGCAGTTTGAGTGGCGATCCGGCCTTGCCACGCTCGAAATCATGGATAACATCGTTATCAGTTATCGCCGTGTGCGTTGAAGGGTAGATGAGATGGCGAAAGTTGCGGCCGGGGCCCCTCCCCAGAAAATCGACGAGACCATCGTCTCGGTGGAGCGCGCCTTCGACATCATAGGGATGCTGGCCGATTCCGTGGATGGCTTCCCGCTGGCTGAGATTGCCCGGCGCCTCGACCTGAACAAGGCCATCGTCTCCAAGCTGTTGAATACGCTGGAGTCGCAGATGCTGGTGTGGCGCGATGAGCGGGCCCAGCGCTATTACCTCACCTACCGCATCAGCAACCTCGGCCTGCGCCACCTGCAAACCAGCCGGCTGCTGGACCAGTGCTCCGCCGCGCTCCGTCAGCTGGCGGAAGAGACCGGCGAGCTGGTGCGCCTCGCCATCGTCGAGCCGGGCGGGCAGAGAATCGTGTGGGTGCAATCCTTTGCGGGCAGCAAGAGGTCGCTGCGCATCGATCCCAACTACACGCTGGAGATCGGCCTCCACACCCACGCCACCGGCAAGGCGTGGCTCTCGACGCTGCCCTTCGCCGATGCGCTCAAGCTGTTGATGCACCAGGGCATCGAGGCTTCGACCGCCTATTCCAAGACCTCCATTTCCGACATCCGCGCGGAGCTGGAGGAGGTGGCGCGGCGGGGCTTCGCGCTGAGCTATGAGGAGAACGAACTGGGCGTGGGGGCGGTCGCCGCCCCCATCCTCGCCTCGACGCTGGGCGGCGCGCCGGAATGTGTGGGCGTTGTGAGCCTTGCCGCCCCCACCAACCGCATGAGTCGGGCGGATCTGGAAAGCTGCGGTTCCTTCGTGATGGCGACCACCCGCCGCCTGGGGGAGACCTGGCCGCTGGAGGCCCGCGCCCGCAGCGGCGCCTTCCCGCGCATGGTGGAATAACCGGCAGAAACATAAGGATAAAAGCATGGGAGAGGACGCGGCGCCGCGCGTGCGGCTGGCCGAGGCGAACCTGCGCGAGCGCGCGGCGAAGCTGCGCATGCCGTTCCGCTTCGGCGTCGCGACGCTGCGCGAGGTGCGGCAGGCGGAATTGACCGTGCGGATCGAGGGGGCGGACGGGCGCGGCGCGGTGGGCATCGCCGCCGAATGCCTTCTGCCCAAATGGTTCGACAAGAATCCAGCGCTCTCCGACGACGACAATGTGGAGCAACTGCGCTCGTCGCTGGCGATCGCGCTGGAGCTGTACGCCGCTTTGCCGGCGGACACGCCGTTCGGCCTTTCCACCTGCGTTTACAAGGCGCAGCAGGCCCGCTGCGCGGCGCTGGGGCTCAATCCGCTGGTCGCCTCCTACGGCCCCGCGCTGGTGGACCGGGCCATTTTGGACGCCACCGGACGGATGCTGGGGCTCTCCTTCGCGGCGATGATCCGGGGCAATGTGGCAGGTATCGCCGTTAGCTCTGGCTTGACCGACGACCTTGAGGGCTTCGATATTGCCCAATTCCTGGGCGGTTTGCGGCCGCAGGATACCATTGGCGTGCGCCATACGGTGGGCATGGTGGACGCCCTCACGGCTGCCGATCCCCTCGATGGGCCGGAAGATGGGCTGCCGCAAACCCTTGAGGATGTTGTAAAAACCTATGGCTGCCGCTTCTACAAGCTGAAAGCCGGCGGTGACATCGCCGCCGATCTCGACCGCCTCACCCGCATCGCCGCGGTGCTGGACGCCGGTCCTGCCCCATACCGCGTCACCCTGGACGGCAACGAGCAGTATTCGGACGTGGACGGCATCGTCGAGCTGTGGCGGCGCATGTCGGAAACGCTCGCGCTTTCAAGGCTTTGCGCCTCCACCCTCTACATCGAGCAACCCATCCGGCGCGCCGTCGCGCTGGAGCGGGACGTGGG
>JAYSCE010000052.1:0-6075 GCA_041915035.1 Xanthobacter sp. | reverse complement strand
ATGATCGACGAATCGGACGCCACCCTCGATGCCTTTCCACGGGCTATCTCATTGGGATATCAGGGTGTTTCCAGCAAGACCTGCAAGGGCTTTTACAAATCCATCCTCAACGCCGCCCGCAGTGCCAAGGCCAACGCGGAGTTGGGTGAAAGCCGATTTTTCCTTTCCGCAGAAGACCTTTGCACCTGGTCCGGCATCAGCACCCAGCAGGACCTCGCCCTCGTCTCCCTCCTCGGCCTGACCCATGTGGAGCGCAACGGCCATCATTATCTCGACGGCATGTCGTTTGCCCCGGAGGCGGAGCAGGACGCCTTTCTCGCCGCCCATGGCGACCTCTACCATCGCCCCCCCGGCAGGCCTGTGCGCCTCGCCGTCAGGGAGGGGGCGGTCAGCCTGAAATCGCTGCAATGCCAGGGATTTGCGGTGGACGTCCCGCCGGTCATGGGTGGATGACGAGACCCCACCACATCCACGCCGTGAGCATGGAGAGCGGCACGCCGATGCCGATGACGAGGGCCACGAGGTCCGGCTCCAGATCGTGGTCGAGCGCGATGATGCTGGCGCCCAGCATGGGCGGCATGGCCATCTCCAACATCGCCACCTGCGCCACCGGATCACCCGTCCGTCCCAGTGCCGCATACATCAGGAAAATTGCCAGCGGCGCCAGAAGCAGCCGGTAGCCGAGCCCCACCGCCAGCGCGCCGACACGGCCGGAAATGCGATCGAAACGAAGGGCATAGCCCACAGCCGCCAAGGCAATGGGGGTGAGCGTCTGGGCCAACGCCTC
Organism: Xanthobacter sp.; assembly: GCA_041915035.1. Lineage (GTDB taxonomy): Bacteria > Pseudomonadota > Alphaproteobacteria > Rhizobiales > Xanthobacteraceae > Xanthobacter. The sequence continues at coordinate 5,288 of JAYSCE010000052.1, read as the reverse complement.
GACCAGTTGGTCCAGCCAGTCGGGGCGCGGCAAGTCATTGGTGGCGAAGGCGATCAGGATGGCCCAGAAGGGCGGGAAGGTGCCGATGCGCCTGGCCACCGCCCGCCAGTCGAAATGCCCCGCGCTCGCCACGGCGGCGATGGCGAGGCCCAGGGTGGACAAGGCGAGGTAGGAGCCGAACAGGTCGATGACGATGCCCAGCCCCAGCCACTGGCTGCCGGCGAAGGCCGCGATCATGGGCAGGCCGACAAAGGAGGTGTTGCCCCAGCCGCCGACCAGAAGCAGCGCGCCGGCCCGCCTATGCGACCAGCCGAACGCCCGGCAAAGCGGCACCACCACAAGGATCGCGAGGAGCGCGCCCAGCCACGGCGTCGCCGCGGCCAGCCACCAGCCGTCGTCCATTTTCAGGTGATGGACGCTCCTGAGCGCGGCCGCCGGCAGGGCGACGTTGATGACCCAGCCGCCGAAGGCCTTGGTGGCGCTGTCCGGAAGTCGGCCGGACCAGCGCAGCACGATACCGATCAAAAGGCAGGTGAAGATGAGTGAGATTTCGTGCATGGCCCCCTTCCCGCAGTCCCGGCCATACGGACCGCGGCTGAAACTTGGGCGCAAGCGGAATTTCTAGCCTCAGGGCACCAGCGCCATCACCCGCGGCCCGTCGCAGACGGGGATGCGGGCGGTGATGGCGAGATCATCGAGTGTCACCTCCGTGATGCGGTTGGCGAACCACTCGGCCACATAGGCGCGCCCGGTCGCCCCATCCACGAGAACGTCCTCGGGCGAGCCGGCGAGGCGCAGGCGCTTGGTGATGGAGCCTGCCGCAAGATCGATCAGGTCCAGCGTGCCTGCCTGCTGGTCGGTGGCGAGCAGCAGCCCGCGGCCGGGCACGAAGGCGACGCCATAGGGCATCTTCATGCCGCCGATCCGCGTCGCGCGGTGATCCGCCTTGGCGATCAGCGTGATATCCCCGCTGCGCACATCCGCCACCGCCACGAGGGCGGGATCGGAGGCCGCCAGCGCATAGGGTGCGCGTCCCACCGGGATCGTCGCCATGCGGGTGAAGGCCGGAAGAGCGATGATGCTCACCGCATCGCTCTCCCGGTCGGCGGTGTAAAGGGTGTGTCCGTCCGGATCGATGGCGAGATGGGCTGGGGCACGGCCTACGCCAACAGTACCCGTGATGGCGAGGGTGCGCGCATCGACGCGCAGAATCCTGTCGCCGGACCAGTCGCTGACATAGAGCGCCGCCCCGTCCGGCGCTGCTGCGATGCCGAACGGCTGGCCGCCGATGCGGGCGGTGGCGACAACCGCTCGCGCCTTCACATCGAGGCGGGTGAGGAGGCCGATGTCCGGATGGGTGATGAAGGCAAAGGCGCCGTCCGGGGAAAGCGCAATCGCGGCCGGCACCTTGTCCACCTTCACCTGCGCCGACACCGTGGCGGTCGTGGTGTCGATCACGTCCACTTCGGCCCCGCCCTGGCAGAGGGCAAGGAGGGTGCCGGCGGTGGCGGGCAAGCTCCAGCCGAATGACAGGAGGACGAGTGAGAGGACGGCGAGTGCCACCGGCACCCTCACTTGCCTTCGGCCCTGGTCTTGAGCCCGGCCACACCGGCCTCGAAGAAGCCCGTCATGGCGGCGACGGCAGCCTCGTCATTCAGTTCGTCGGGCGGGAAATTGGAGGTGTCGCCGCGATAGAAGCGGCCCGCCATCACCACCTCGCTTTTACCCGCGCCGGCGTCGTTCACGCTGAGGGTGATGGTGTAGAAGCTCACCGGCAGCGCCTCCACATTCTCGGTGTTGAGCCGCCAGGAGAGGGTGCGCTGGGCCGCGTCGACGTCATCGAGGCCGTCGGTGATCTCGCCCTTCTCCAGCACCAGTACGCGCTCGGCCCCGGCCGCATTCCCGCCCTTGGCCTTCACCGCCTTCACCATGGGATGCCAAGCGCCGATGCCGGCGAAGTCTCCGGCGATCTTCCACACGGCGTCGGGCGTCGCGGCAATGGTGGCCTTGGCCTCCGCCTTCTGCGGCGTCGGCCCGTGGGCCTGCGCGGGCGCGGCAAGCGCAAGGAGGAGGCCGAGGGCGGGCAGCACAGCGCGGCGGGAGGGGCGGGCAAAGATCATGACGCGGAAATCCTTCGGTTACGCAGAAAATCGGGGCGACGGTCCCAGGCCTGGGCGACGTAGAGCGCGGCAAGCAACAGCAAGGCGAGGGCGGCCGGCAGGGGCGCGGCGTTCATCGTGCCTGCGACCGGACGTGGCCGGGCCTGTGCCCTGACTTCGGTGGCGAGGGCTGCGGCGTCCGCGAGCGGCGCATAGGCGAGGCCCGTTGCATGGGCTAGGTCCTGCAGGTGATCGGTGCGGACCGCGCTGAGATGTTCCTGCCCCGTCGCTTCCTCAGCGCCCCACGGTGCGTTGCGCGGGTGCCAGCCTTCGCGCTGCTCGGAGCCGGTTGGCGGCAGCCCGTGGCGGTTTTCCTGCGGCACGTCGGTCATGGCGTAGAAGCCGATTTCCCGACCGTCCCGGTCGAACTTGGGGATCGGCGCCGGGTCGGTGCCGCCGACGCCGACGATGAGCCCGCGCACCTTGCCCGGCTCGCCGGAAAAGGCAGGCGCGCCTGAGGCCGGCAGCGGCGGCGCCTCCTGCCCGTCGGTGAAGAAGAGAAGATCGGCGTCGAGCGGTCCGGCGAGGTCGATGGCGGAGGAGAGGCCGGCATAGATGTAGCTGTCCCCCTCCCACGCCATCCGCCAGTCGAGCGCGCCGATGGCGCCGTCGAGGGGGGCGAAGTCGGTGCAGACCTCCACGGGCTCGAACAGCAGATAGGTGCGCCGCTCGGTGAAGATGCCGAGCCCCATGCGCGAGCCGCACGGCAGCCGGGCTGCGAGAGCACTCAGGGTCCGCTTCACCGTGTCGAGCCGGGAGGCCGGGCGGCCCTCGAAGCTGTAGTCGCGCACGTTCATGGAACCGGTGATGTCCACCACCGCCAGCAGCCGGTAGGCGTCGGACGGCCGTTGAAGCCGCGGCGCGATGATGGCCGCCAGGGCCAGAAGGAACGCCGCGGCGAGGGCGAGGGTGCGCACGTCCGGGCGCCGCATCACGGCAGGCCCTTGGGCAAGCCGGGAAGGTCGGTCCACAGGCGCTTCGGCGTCTCCTGCGCCTCGTCCTGCTGCTCCTGCTCGATCTGGGGGAAATCGCGCACCAGGCGCATGGCGATGTCGAGATTGTATTTGGCGTCCCAGAAATCCGGCGCGCGCGCCAGCGCCGCGCGATAGCCGGCCTTGGCGAGGCGCACCTGCGGCACGGCGGGGTCGATCTCGGTCTTCTCCAGAAACGAGATGGCGATGGCGAGACGGGCGTTGGCGAGATCGTAGAGGCCGGCCACCGCAAGCGGGCTGCGGTCCGCCGCGAGCCGGTCCACCAATGGCTGCGCCTCGTCCAGCCGGTCGCGGATCATCAGGAAATGCGCGCGGGCGAGGAGCACGCGGTCCGGCGCGTTGAGTTCGACCGGCACGTCGCGTCCGGCGGCGAGGGCGGCGATGGTGCGGTTGGCGGCGGCGTTCAGGGCCATGCGGATGCTGGTGACGGCGATCACCGCCAGTGCCACCGCCAGCACCGTGACGGCGGCCAGCGCGGCGAGGCGGCGGGGCCTGATGCGAGACATGCGCTGCCTCATGCCGCGCTCCGCGTGTCGATGCCTGCAGGGGCAGATGTGGCCGTCCGCTGGCTCCCGAGGCCGCGCTCGGCGAGCCGGGCAGCGAGAAGCAGCGCGCACGCGGCCGCGGCGATGGCGTAGCACAGGCGCGCCAGGTCGCGGCGCGGGATGCGTTCCAGATAGGGAATGGGCTGGCTCTCCTGCCGGTCGATCTCGGCAATGGCGTCGGCGACGGCCTCGGGGCTGCCGGCCTCGAAGGCACGGTAGGGCACGCCGAGGCTGGCAAGGAAAAGGTTGAGGTGGCGCTCGGGCATGGCCTGCGGCGTGTCCTCGCCGGGCACGCGCGGCTTGTCGAAGATCCCAGGAGAACCGATGGTGCGCAGGAACAGCCAATAGAGCCGCACCGGCGCGCGCTTCAGGGAATCCCGCAGCGCCGCCTGCACCCGGGGGTCGATGACGGCGGCGCCATCCGACACCAGCAGCACGGCGCGCGAGCCGCCGGACGCAGCCGCGGCGTCGAAGCTGTCGAGGGCGAGGGCAAGGCCCCGCCCCACGTCGGTGAGGGCGAGGCCCGGCCGGTCGATGGCGGCCACTGCGGCGGCCACCGCCTCGTGATGGTCGGTCAGCGGCAGCACCGGGATCGGCGAGGTGGAGAAGGCGGCAATGCCGATGCGGTCCCGCGGGCGGCGGCCGAGGAATTCGGTGAGCAGGCGCTTCGCGGCGGCGGATTTCGATTCCTCTCCCGCACCCGGTGCGCGGTCGGCGAAGGTGTTGTCCATGCTGGCCGAGCGGTCGATGAGCAGCATCAGATTGGCGCCCGAGCCGATGCGCTCGACCTCCCTTGCCTTCAGGTGCAGCCCGGCGAGGCCGAGCACCAGGGCGGCGATGGCGACCGCGCCGATGACGCGGATACCGAGGGAAACGGCAATCGAAAGACCGTCACGCGGCACCAGAGCCACCGCAGGCAGCACGACGCCGCGCAAAGGCAATGCGGCGAGCGGCAGCAGGGCGAGGGCGAGCAGGAACAGGATCGCGGCATGGTCCACCTCGAGGCCGAACATCACGCGGCCTCCCTGCCCGTTCCGCCCTGTTGCGTTCCGTCCTGTCGCATGCCGCCCCGCCCCTCCACGGCGGCGAGCCGCCGGGCAAGGTCGAGCAAGGCATGGGGCGGCAGCAGGGCCATCGCCTTTTCCGGGGCATCGCCGAAGAAGGCGATCCGGGACGCGGTGAAGAGGTTCTGAAGCGCCTCGGCCTCGCCTGCCAGCGCGGGCCTCTCTGCGAGGAAGGCGGGCACGTCCTCGCCGAATAGCCGTTGCCCGGCGGCATCGTCGAAGGCGCGGTGGAGGAGTTGCAGGGCATCCTCATAGCCGAGCGGCGCGTCGAGGTCGGGCAGCCGGCGCATGTGGCGCAAGGCGAGCGCGAAGGGGCGGCGCCGGCCGGCGAACGGTCCCCATCCCGAAGCCGCCGCGAAGGCGAGGAGGCTGGCGGCCGCCACGGCTGCCGCCGCGGCGGCGAGCCGTGCGTCTCCTGCGAGAGGATAGGGGCGCGGGCGGATATCCGGCTGCAGCGCCATGGGATTGCCCCGCTGGCTGGCAACCAGCTCGCGCAAGGGCGAGGAGACGAAGGTCCAGGCGGGGATG
>JAYSCE010000051.1:0-13542 GCA_041915035.1 Xanthobacter sp. | reverse complement strand
CGTCCGCCGCCGCATGCACGGCGTCGTCATGGTCCTTGGCGTCGGGCGGGTCGATGGTGACGAGGGGCAGGTCGCGCCAGTCCTCGCGGCCGCGGACAGTGATCTTCTTGGCGGCCTCGGCCTCTTTCAGCACCACGTCCGGGAAGGCGTTGGGGATGCCGTGGGCGTGGATGGCGATGAGGCTCACCGCCTTCTCGGACTTGAGCGAGCCCAGCCGCTCCTTCACCCGCGCGGTGGGCAGGCCGAACACCCGCTGGCGCATCAGCTCTACGGTGACGAGATCGCCGTCCTCGGCCTCATGCTCGGCGCCGGGGGGCACCTGCAATTCTCGCCCGAGCTGCTTTTTGTCGATGGGGATGATGCGCCCGCCGCCGCCCTGCGGGGCCGCGCGGAAGATGCCCATGGTCTGCTTGCGGGCCTTCTCCAGCACCTTGATGACGCGGCCCACGTGCGGAACGGCGTGCTCGATGGAGCCTTCCACGATGCGCAGCAGCACCCGGTCCGACAGGCCCGGGGCCGGCCCCGACGCGCGGCGCTGCACCTGGACGAGGATATGCGGCGCCTCGCCCTGGGCTTCCGAGTCCCACTCCACGGGGATGGCGACCAGTTCGCCGTCGCCGTCGCGGGAGACGATATCGGCCAGCACCACCGCCGGCAGCGCGCCGGGCACATGCAGGCGCCGCCGCTCGCGGCTCACGGTGCCTTCCTCGGAGAGGTCGCGCAGGAGCTGCTTCAGCTCCACCTTCTGCGCCGCCGACAGCCCGAAGGCGCGGGCGATCTCGCGCTTGCCCACCTCGCCGTTCTGCGAGGCGATGAAGGCCAGCACCTGCGCCTTGGTCGGCATCTCCCCGGTGGCCAGCGGCGCCACCGCGAGCGCAGCGGCCTCATGGGCGGCCGCCGCCTGCTTGCGCGCGGCGCGGGATTTGGTCGCGCGCAGCGGTTTGGCGGCGTGGCCGTCCTTGCTGGAATGACGGGTGGGCGGCTTGGTAGGACGCTTGGTGGGTGGCTTGGGCAATGGGTCTTTCCGGTTTCCTCCGGACGCTACCCGGAAGAAGCGCCTGCCGCCAGTGGCCGTTCCTTCACGCTGCCGTCGCCCTCCGGCGTGACCGGAGGGCCCATCGCTGGGCTGGAGGGGGCGTCCGAACATTGGGCAAACGGCGAAATGGGTCCTCCGATCAAGTCGGAGGACGACGGCGGGGAGTTTCCCGTGCAGGGGAGGGGCTTGGCCGGTTCTGGCGGGAGAGAGGTGGTTAGAAGGGTTCCCTTGAATACCGGCAGGGGCTAGAAAGCCCTGTGTCCCGCGCGATGCCTCTTTCCCCCGCAAGATCACGCCCATGAGCCCCGGCTTCCTTCTCGCGTGGCTCGGCCGGCGGAGCGCGCCGGCGGTGGCGGTGAGCGTGTTCATCGGGCTGGCGCTGCCGCCTTTCGCGGCGCTGGCGAAGCCGCTGGTGGTGCCCACCATCCTCGCGCTGCTGGTGCTGGCCTTCGTGCGCACCTCCATGGCCGGCGCCTTCACCGCGCGCCGCGCGGGCATCGCAATGCTGGCCTGCGGCTGGGTCATGGTGGTGCTGCCGCTCGTCATGGGGCTGGCGACGCGGCTTCTGGGCGAGCCCAACGCCATCGTCCTCGCCCTCATCATGCAGGCCTCGGCCCCGCCCATCATGTCCGCCCCCGCCTTCGCGGCGCTGCTCGGCCTCGATGCCCGGCTGGTGCTGGTGACCATGCTTGGCGGCATGGCGCTGACGCCGCTCACCGCGCCGGGGCTGGTGTTCCATTTCTCCGGCGGGGCGCTGGCGCTCGATCCGCTGGCGCTGGCGCTGCGGCTCGCGGCGGTGGTGGGCGGCACCATGGGCGCCGGCCTCCTCGTCCGCCGGCTGATGGGCCTGAGGCGCGTGGAGGCGGTCTCCGCCCATCTCGACGGGCTCAATGTGGTGCTGCTGGGCCTCCTCGCGGTGGGGCTGATGGATGGGGTGACATATGCCTTCGTCGACCAGCCCGGCTTCATGGCGGGGCTGGTGGCGCTGGCCTTCCTCGTCTCGCTGCTGGGTTTCGGGGCGACCGCGCTCGTCTTCCGCGCCGTCGATCCCGGCGATGCGATGATGCTCGGCTTCTGCGGCGGCCACCGCAACATGGCGGTGGTGATCGCCGCTACCGGCGCCGTCCTGCCGCCCGAGACGTGGCTTTACGTTGCGGCAGCACAATTCCCCATCTACCTCCTGCCGGTGGTGATGCTGCCGCTGGCGCGCCGTGTGAGCGCCGCCGGCCGCCGCAAGGCGTGAGCCGCGCCGCTACCCCCCGCCGCCGTCATCTGCTAGACGAGCCGCCTGCCTGACATTTTGACGAGCATCGACCCATGATCCCGCGTTACAGCCGGCCGGAAATGGCCTCCATCTGGTCCCCCGAGGCCCGCTTCCGCATCTGGTTCGAGATCGAGGCCCATGCCGCCGATGCCATGGCCGAGCTTGGCATCGTGCCGAAGGAGGCCGCGGCCAAGATCTGGGAGCTGGGCGGCAAGGCCGAGTTCGACGTGGAACGCATCGACGCCATCGAGCGCGAGGTGAAGCACGACGTCATCGCCTTCCTCACCCACCTCGCCGAGTTCGTGGGGCCGGAGGCGCGCTTCGTCCATCAGGGCATGACCTCCTCCGACGTGCTGGACACCTGCCTCGCCGTGCAGCTCGCCCGCGCCGCCGACCTGCTCATCGCCGACGTGGACAAGCTTCTTGCGGTTCTCGAACGCAGGGCGTTCGAGTTCAAGCTCACCCCCACGGTGGGCCGCTCCCACGGCATCCATGCCGAGCCCACCACCTTCGGCGTGAAGCTCGCCATCGCCGCGGCCGAATTCCAGCGCGCGCGCGCCCGCCTCGTCGCGGCGCGGGAAGAGATCGCCACCTGCGCCATCTCCGGCGCGGTGGGCACCTTCGCCCATATCGATCCGGCGGTTGAGGCCCATGTGGCGGAAAAAATGGGGCTGAAGGTGGAGACCGTCTCCACCCAGGTCATCCCGCGCGACCGGCACGCCATGTTCTTCGCCGTGCTCGGCGTGGTGGCCTCGTCGGTTGAACGGCTCGCCACCGAGGTGCGGCATCTCCAGCGCACCGAGGTGCTGGAGGCGGAGGAGTATTTCTCCCCCGAGCAGAAGGGCTCCTCGGCCATGCCCCACAAGCGCAACCCGGTGCTCACCGAGAACCTCACCGGCCTTGCCCGCATGGTGCGCGCCTATGTGACGCCGGCGCTGGAGAACGTCGCCCTGTGGCACGAGCGGGACATCTCCCACTCCTCCGTCGAGCGCATGATCGGCCCCGATTCCACCGTGACGCTGGACTTCGCCCTCGCGCGCCTCACCGGCGTGATGGACAAGCTCGTCGTCCACACCGACAACATGCAGAAGAACATGGACAAGCTGGGTGGCCTCATCCACTCCCAGCGCGTCCTCCTCGCCCTCACCCAGAAGGGCGCCAGCCGCGAGGACAGCTATCGCCTGGTGCAGCGCAATGCCATGCGCGTCTGGCGCGGCGAGGGCGACTTCCGCACCTTCCTTCTGGAAGATGCGGACGTGCGCAAGTACCTGTCCGAGGAGGACATCAACGAGAAGTTCGACCTCGGCTACCACTTCAAGAACGTGGACAACATCTTCAAGCGGGTGTTCGGCCGGGCTTGAGGGGCTGAGCAAAGAGGGCGTGCAGGACACGCCCTCGTGCCCGGGACAAGCGACGGCGACAGCCGGAGCGCTGATCCGGGGCCCAGCGCAAAGGACCGCCGAAGGCGCTTCCCAACCCCAGCGCTCGCGGGCATTGCCCCGCTGCGCGGGAGTCATTGCGCTGGATCCCGGCTCCCCTTCCGCTGCCGCTCCAGTCGGCCGGGATGCGAGATGGGTTCCCACGCGGCCGGGGAGCGCCGGCACAAGAACCGCCGTCATGGCCGGGCTTGTCCCGGCCATCCACGTGGTCAGGCCGGGAAAATGCCTGCGAGCAGGAGCGCCATCGGCTTGACGTGGATGCCCGGGACGAGCCCGGGCATGACGGTGAATGGCAGGCACGGACGTGCCATTGCCCGTCAGAGCGGCGGAAAGCGCCCGACGCCCGCCCTACCAGTCCGCGCCACCCGCCCCCAGCCTTTGCACCGGCAGCCCTTCGCCTTCCAGCGCCTTCTGGATCAGCTCCGCGTGCGCCTGATCGCGCGTCTCCACCGTGAGGTCGAGGCGGGTTCCCTTGGCGGGGACGTCGAGGAAGGTGCGGCGGTGGTGCACTTCCAGGATGTTGGCGCCGAGCTTGCCCAGCAGCGTCGCGATGCGGCCCAGCATGCCCGGCCGGTCGAGGATGGTGAGGCGGAAGGAGACGATGCGCTCCTCTCGCTCCAGCTCGCGCAGCAGGATGCCGGCGATCATGCGCGGGTCGATGTTGCCGCCGGAGACGACAAGGCCCACCGTCTTGCCCCGGAAGCGCTCCGGCTCGGCGATGAGGGCGGCGAGGCCCGCGGCGCCAGCGCCTTCCGCGAGGGTCTTCTGGTGCATGAGGAAGGCGTTCACGGCCCGCGGTGATCTCCCCCACGTTGCGCACGGCGATGCCCTCGGCCAGCGTGGGACCGCCGCAGGGGCGGGCCTCGCCGGTCATGGCGGTCCACATGGCGGGATAAAGCTGGGTCTCGACACCCACCACCTGCGTCTGCGGGGAGCGGCCGGCGAAGGCCACCGCCATGCCGGCGATGAGCCCGCCGCCGCCGATGGGCACCAGCACGGCGTCGAAGGCCGGCCCGTCCTCGATCATCTCCAGCGCCACCGAGCCCTGACCGGCGATTACGTCCACATCGTCATAGGGGTGGACGAAGACGCGGCCCTGCGCCTTCGAGATGCGCTCGGCCTCCTCATAGGCGTCGGCCACCGTCTCGCCGAACAGCACCACCTCGGCGCCGAAAGCCTCGGTGGCGGCCACTTTCACCTGCGGCGTCGTCTCCGGCATCACGATGAGGGTGGAGATGCCGAGCCGGGTGCCGTGATAGGCCACCGCCTGCGCATGGTTGCCCGCCGACATGGCGACGACACCGCGCCGCGCCTCCTCCGGCGTGAGGCGCGAGAGCTTCACCAGCGCGCCGCGTTCCTTGAAGGAAGCGGTGGCCTGAAGGTTCTCGTACTTCACATAGACATCGGCGCCGGTGAAGGCGGACAGACGCGGGGCGCGGAGCGTCGGGGTGCGCAGCACGGAGGCGCGCACGAGAGGCCACGCCGCCTCCACGTCCGCGAGGGTGACGGGCAGGTCTCTTTCGGTGTCGTGGTCCAGCGCCGTCGCGGGCACGGTCATCAGTCTTCTCCCGCGAGAGGCCTCAGCCCCGTTCGGCCAGAGCCTGCGCCACACGCGGCGCGAAATAGGTGAGGATGCCGTCGGCGCCCGCGCGCTTGAAGGCGAGCAGGCTCTCCGGGACGATGCGGTCGCCGTCCACCCAGCCGTTGCGGATGGCGCCCTCGATCATCGCGTACTCGCCGGACACCTGATAGGCGAAGGTCGGCAGGCCAAACGTCTCCTTCAGCCGCCACACGATGTCGAGATAGGGCAGGCCGGGCTTCACCATCAGCATGTCCGCGCCTTCCTCCACGTCGAGCGCGGCCTCGCGGATGGCTTCGAGCCCGTTGCCGGGGTCCATCTGATAGGTGCGCTTGTCGCCCGAGAGGGTCTTGGCGGTGCCGATGGCGTCGCGGAACGGGCCGTAGAAGGCGGAGGCGTATTTCGCGGCGTAGGACATGATCTGCACGTCCTCGAAGCCGTTGGCGTCGAGCCCGGCGCGGATGGCGCCGACGCGGCCGTCCATCATGTCCGAGGGGGCGATGACATCGGCGCCGGCCTCGGCCTGCACCAGCGCCTGCCGCACGAGCAGTTCCACCGTCTCGTCGTTGAGGATGCGGCCATCTTCCAAGAGGCCGTCATGGCCGTGGCTGGTGAAGGGGTCCAGCGCCACGTCGGTGATGAGGCCGAGGTTGGGGATCTCGGCCTTGATGGCGCGCAGGGTCTGGCAGACGAGGTTGTTGTCGTTCAGCGCCTCGCTGCCGGTGGGGTCGCGGCGGGAGGGGTCGATATAGGGGAAGATGGCGACGGCGGGGATCTTCAGCTTGGCCGCGCTCTCGGCCGCGCGCACCGCCTCGTCCACCGTCAGGCGCTCGACGCCGGGCATGGAGGGAATGGGCGTGCGGGTGGCCTGGCCGTTCATGACGAAGATCGGCCAGATCAGATCGTCGACGGTCAGCGTCGCCTCGCGCACCAGCCGGCGTGCCCAGTCCGTCTTCCGGTTCCGCCGGGGGCGGTGGACGAGGCCGAGCCGGCTGGCGGTGGCTTCGGCCTCGGAGACGGCATGCAGGTGGGGCTTGGAGAGGGGCATGATGCGCTCGTTCTTGATCCGCCCGCGTGCGGGCGCCAAGCGGTCCTTATAGACCCCCGGTCGGCCGCCCGCGAGTGGCGCGCGGCACAGGGTCACGGCAAGTTCAGCGTGTGCGCTCGCGCACGGCCATGGTGCGCCGGCCCGCGTTGACGCTCCTTCCGGCCGCGTCTAACCCTGCCGGCAACGACCGTCGCTCAGCGGCGGGGGCGGCAAGGGGAGGGGTGAATGACCACGGAGCCTGAAGTCCTGCTGGAGGTGAAGGGCGAAGCCGGTGTCATCACCCTCAACCGGCCGAAGGCGCTCAATGCGCTCAACCTCTCCATGGTGCGCGAGATCCTACCGCGCCTCAGGGCCTGGGCGCAGGACCCGGCCGTCACCCGCGTGGTCATCAAGGCGGCGGGCGAGAAGGCCTTCTGCGCCGGCGGCGACGTGCGTTCGCTCTACGACCTCGGCCGCGCCGGCAACACCGCCGAATCGCTGCAGTTCTGGCGCGAGGAATATGTCCTCAACGACTATATCGGCAGCTTCCCCAAGCCCTATGTGGCGCTGATCGACGGCATCTGCATGGGCGGCGGGTTCGGCCTTTCGGCCCATGGCGCGCACCGGGTCGCGGGCGACAAGTACCTGTTCGCCATGCCGGAAGTGAACATCGGCCTGTTCCCGGACGTGGGCGGCACCCATGTGCTGCCACGCCTGCCCGGCGCGTTCGGCGTGTTCCTGGCGCTCACCGGCACGCGCATCCGCGCCGCCGAGGCGTTCGCCTGCGGCCTCGCCACCGACGTGGTGCCGAGCGCCGCCTTCCCGGCGCTGGAAGCGGCGCTGTGTGCCGGTGGCGACGTGGAGCGCATCATTTCCGACCACCGCATCGAGCCCGGCCCCGGCACCTTCGCCGACCGCGCGGACTTCATCGCGGACGCCTTCGGCCGCGGGCATCTCGCCGGCATCCTCGGCGCGCTCCAGGCGGCGGCGGAGGGGGACGGCCCCCACGCGGCGTTCGCGACCACGCTCCTGACCGACATCGCGGGCAAGTCGCCCACCAGCCTCGCCCTCGCCATGGAGCAGATGCGGCGCGGGCCGGACCTTGAACTCGGCGACTGCCTGAAGCTGGAATTCCGGGTGGTGAACCGCGTCGTCGCGGGGCATGATTTCTACGAGGGGGTGCGCGCGGTGCTGGTGGATCGCGACAACGCCCCCCAATGGCAGCCGGCGACCCTGGCGGAGGTGGACCCGGCCGTCATCGCGGCGCATTTCGATCCCATACCCGACGAACTGGAACTTCTGGCCCCCGGCACATGAGCCATTACGATCCCATCGACGCCAGTGCCCGCGCCCAATGGGAGAATCTTTCGCCCTGGCGGCGGCGGCTGTTCCTGTTCCTGCGCGGCGTTGCCGCCTTCCTGCTGCTGGAAGGCATCATCCACTGGGCGGTCATCCTCGGCATTGGCGACGGGCCGGCGAGCCGCTTCGAGGCCATGCCCATGGCCGCGCAGGCGGCGGTGATCTGGGCGGCGATCATCGACCCCATCGCCGGGGTTGGGCTGTGGCTGCGCGCCGGCTGGGCTGTCGTGCTGTGGCTGCTGGCGACGCTGACGCAGGTGATTCTCGCCGTCTGGGCGCCGGCCGGCATGACGCGGCTGATGCTCTTCACGCTGGTGGAGCTGGCGCTGGTGGTGGCCTATGCCGTGCTCTCCATCCGCGCGGCGCGGGAGAGCGACCAGAGTTGAGCGGGCGGCGTGAGCGCCGCCTGACGTAAAACCTTCACGCGGCCGGTATTCCTTGCGCGCGACTGCAGCGACGGAGGCGGGAATGGACGCGACGCTCTGGACCGAGATGGACGACTTCATCAGCGAGAAGCTGGTGCCGGCGGACACGGTGCTCGACGATGTGCAGGCGGCGTGCGAGCGTGCCGGCCTTCCGGCCATCAGCGTCTCCCAGCCGCAGGGGCAGATGCTGCACATCTTCGCCCGCATGATGGGCGCGAAGCGCATCCTCGAAATTGGAACGCTGGGCGGCTACAGCACGATTTTCCTCGCCCGTGCCGTGCCCGAGGGGGGGAAAGTCGTGACGCTGGAGGCGGTCGCCCTTCACGCCGAGGTCGCGCGCGCCAACTTTGCCCGCGCGGGCCTTTCCGGTCGCATCGACCTGCGCCTCGCCCCGGCCATCGAGACGCTGCCGCTGCTGGAAAAGGAAGGCGCGGGGCCGTTCGACCTCATCTTCATCGACGCCGACAAGCCGAGCAATCCCGCCTATCTCGACTGGGCGCTGCGCCTGTCGCGGCCGGGCACGCTGATCGTGTGCGACAACGTGGTGCGCGCCGGGCGCGTGCTCGATGCGGACAGCACGGACGCTTCCGTCGTCGGCATCCGCCGCACGTATGACATGGCCGGCGCCGACCCCCGGCTCACCGCCACGGCGGTGCAGACCGTGGGTGCCAAGGGCTACGACGGCTTCGCGCTGCTGCTGGTGGAGTGAGGGGGAGGGGGGCTTAGCCGCCGTCTTTGCCGTCGCCCTCCGGCTTGACCGGAGGGCCCATCCCTCCGCGGGGCTCAGCCTGCGGCGGCTGGTGCAAATGGCGCCATGGGTGGTCCGGTCAAGCCGGACCACGACGTGGGCGTCAGGACCAGCTGCCGAGATATGCCAGCGTTGCGATGACGAGGATGATCGCCACGATGATCCAGTGGCGGGCGGCGAAATTGTGCAGGATCATGAGCTCGTCAGTCGTCGTTGGAGGCGTTGAGGTCTTCGGCGCGGATGCCTTCGTCGCGGGAGACGATCTCCACGCCCATGCCGCCGCCGTTCAGGAAGTTGACGCCTTCCCCCGACAGCGTGGCGCACAGGCGCGCGCGCGTGGAGGCGAGGGCTTCCAGCGTGACGTCATCCTGCTCCACCACCTTCACGGTGTCGGCGGTCACGCCCGCGCGCTCGGCCAGATCCTTGCGCGACCAGCCGAGCAGGGCGCGGCCGGCCTTGATCTGGCGGCCGTTGACCATGGAATGCGGCACGAAATCCTCCCGTCGTTGGGACCGGAAGATGGCACGCCGCCCCGCCCGCCACAATGCACGGGCGGCGGCAGGCTTAACGCCAACCCGTCGCGACGACGCGCCTCAGAACTTCTCCACCCACGGCCGAAGCTCCAGCTCCGAGGTCCAGGCCGAGCGGTGCTGGCGGTGGATGGACAGATAGGTCTCCGCGATGGCGTCGGGATCGAGCCACTTGTCCGCCGGTCCCGGCTCGCCGGCCGTTGCCCACGACGAGGCGATGCCGCCATCAAGGATGAAGTGCGCCACATGGATGCCGCGCGGCCCGAGTTCCCGGGCTAGCCCCTGCGCCAGCGCGCGCAGGGCGAACTTGGCCATGGCGAACGGCACCGAGTGCGGCATGGCCTTCACGCTGGCGGTGGCGCCGGTGAAGAAGAGCGAGCCCTTGCCCCGCGCCAGCATGCGCCGCGCCGCCGCCTGCGCGGTGAGGAAGCCGGCGAAGGCACCGACGGCATAGGCATCCATCACGTCGGCCGGGTCCAGCACTTCCACCGGCCCGCGATAGCGCATGGCGGCGTTGAACACCACGAGGTCGGGCGGGCCGAAGGCCTTGTCCACCTCGGCGAACACACCCTCTATGGCGACAGGGTTCTGCGCGTCGGCGGCGTAGGCGCGGGCGCCGGTCTCGGCGACGAGCGGGGCGAGCTTGTCCACGTCGCGCGCTACGAGGGCGATGCGGAAGCCCTCGCGGGCGAGGCGCCGGGCGAGGGCGGCGGACAGCCCCTTGCCGGCGCCGACGATGATGGCGGTCTGGACTTCGGTCTCATCTGTCACGGGTCGAACTCCGGCTGTGGCCGCGCGCCGGCTTCAACCGCGCACAGCGCCTCGACTCATCATGCGGATCGGCTGCGGCGCTCTCAGGGCGCGGCGAACAGGGGCTCTATGCCTTCGGTGTCGATATAGACGACGCCGTCCTCCACCTTCACCGGATATTCCGCGAGCGCGCTTTCCTGCGGCTCGACAGGGGCGCCGGAATTCAGGTCCCAGGTCCAGTGGTGGAGCGGACAGGTGAGGACGGTGCCGTCGAACTCCGCCTCGTTGAGCGGCGTGTTGGAATGGGGGCAGACGCCCTGGAAGGCGCGGATCTCCCCATTGTCGGGCCAGGCCAGGACGATGAGGTGGCTGTCGGCGATCACCAGCCGCATGCCGCCTTCGGCAACGGTTTCCGCTTTGCAGACGCGCGTGAACATCTTCAAAAACTCGATCGGCTAAGAATGGACGGATCATCGCGCGTTGCGGCGCAATAGGGAAGCGCCAAAGCCACGCTCCCCAATGCCGCGGCGCGAAAGCGGCATGGCCAAACGGCGCGAAATCTGTGAAGCTGGAGGTGCTTATTCATCGGGAGCGTTTGGCTCCGTTCGCTTGCGCGCCTCCTTTGCCTTTGGACGTTCTTTCATGATCCTGCCCGAAAACAGCCGGCTGAAGCCGTTCCTCCTCCAGCGCCGCGACCAGCTCGGCAAGGCCAAGGCCCGCCGCTCGCTGGGCCAGATCCAGGGCAAGGTGGGCGAGATGCCCATGACGCGCGGCTTCCACGGCGCGCTCGCCGCCGCCTTCCGCGCCACCGGCACGCCCGGCATCGTCTGCGAACTGAAGGGCGGTTCGCCGTTCGAGCCGGCGTTGAAGACCATGGTGCCCTACAAGGCGCTGGCCGAGGATTTCGAGGCGGTGGGCGCGGCGGCGCTCTCGGTGGCGGTGGAGCGGCAGGCCTTCCGCGGCTCCTATTCCGACCTTGCCACGGTGCGCGGCGCGGTGGACCTCACCATCCTCGCGCAGGACATCATCTACGACGTCTACCAGATCCTGGAGGCGCGGCTCGCCGGCGCGGACGCGGTGATGCTCTCGGCGGCGCTGCTGGGGCCGGACCTTGCCGCCTATCGCGAGCGAGCATCCTCCATCGCCCTCGACGTTCTGGTGCAGGTGCATACCCCGCAGGATGTGGAAACGGCGCTGGCGGCGGGGGCGGACTTCATCTGTGTCACCAACCGCAACATCCACACCTTCGAGCTGGTGCCGGGCACCTGCGAGGCCCTGATCCCGCTGATCCCGCCGGAGAAGGCGTTCGTGGTGGCGGAAGGCGGTCTCGGCACTGCCGAGGACCGCGCGCGGCTCGGCGCGGCAGGCGCCAAGGCGCTCCTCATGGGCACGGCACTGATGCGGGATGAAGACCCCGCCGGGGTGCTGGAGCAGGTGCTCGGCATCGAGACCGTGGGCTGACCGCCCCTCGGCCATCTGGCCCGGTTCCTGCTTGAGGGAAGGCGGCGCGTGCTCCGGGCGACGGCGGCAGCGCGGCGCCGCAGCACGTCGGCAGCGGCTTGCGCGTGTTCCTTCAAGGACTTGCGCCGGAAGCGCGGACGTGCCCCCGGAACAGGACAGGAGGCTCGGCGTGCCGCTCTACAATTTCCATTGTCCCGATTGCGACAAGGAGTTCGAACTCCTCATTTCGGCGTCCGACACGCCCGTTTGCCCGTCGTGCGGCAGCACCCGCCCGGAGCAGATGGTGTCGCGTATCGCCCCCGACCAGAAGCTGAAGGCGGTGGCCAAGGCCTGGCGCGCCCAGGCGACGAAGGAAGGCCACACCAGCAATTTCAGCGCCGGCGAACGCAAGGGCTGAGGCGAACCCGGCTGAGAAACGGGCGGGCGGCCCCGGCGATCCGGCCGGGGCACGTTAAATGCTTGGGTCCAGCCTGTCTGGATTGTTGGCCGAAATCCGCCGGGACCGAGAGCGGCCGGAAGGCGATCCATGCTCTCGCCCCGGAGCCTCCCCATGACAGCCAAGCCGTCTGCACAGCCGTTCGCGCTCTCCCTTGATGCCGATGCGGACTACGTCTCCCCCGCCTATCTGCGGACCCCGTTCCGCTCCTTCCTCGTCAGCAACGATCGCGGCGCCTACTGGCTCCGCATGCCGGCCGGCGCCGGCAAGACCCAGTTCGTGCGCGGCATCGTCGCCCGGCGGACGGGCAAGGATGGAAATCCCGAAGGGATCGACAGCGCCATTTCCAGCGGCGCCCGGGCCATCGCCGTGGGCCTCGCGGGGCCGACGAGTCCCGAGGCGCTGGTCGAGGCGCTGAAGGCGGCGTTCCAGGCCGAATTCGCGAGTGATGCGCCGGACGCAACGGGCGCATCCGACAGCGCGGACGCCTTCGCCGGCTGGCTCGCGGCGCTTGCCGGGGTGGGGCAGGGGGCGAAGCGCCTTCTCGTCTGCATCGACGGGCTCGAAGCCGCCGATGCGGCGGCCCTCGCCCTGCTGCCTGGCCCCGCCGCCATCCCGCCCGGCGTCATCCTGCTGTTCACCTCCCGGCCGGCCGCCGACTGGCCGGACGAGCGCATTGCAGCGACAACAGCCAAATTCGCCCCCGGCCCCGGCGCGGCCGGCCATGAGGTCGGCCTCGCCGATCCCGAACATGTGGATGCGCTGCGCAAGCTGTTCGTGGAGCGCCTGCGCCCGCTCCTGCGCAGCCGGGCCAACGCGCTGCTGCTCTCCCTGATGGAGACCCGCGCCACCTACGAGCGCGGCGGGCGCGATGCGCGGCTCACCGCCGACCCGGTGCTGCGCGACGCCCTCAAGGACGACTGGAAGAAATTAACCAACAAGTTCCCGCGCTATTCCGGCCAGCAACTGCCCGTTGAGCCGCTCGGTCCGGTGCTGGACACCTTCGACCGGCTGTGGACCGACACGCTGGCAAAGAGCGAGGGGCGCGCCGGCTGCTTCTTCCTCATGGTGCGCCATCTCGCGGCGGGCGGCCTCGCGGTGGAGGAGGTGGCGGGCCTGCCGGAAGGAGAGGGGCTGGACGCCCGCCTCGCCGCCCTCGGCTGACCGCTCCGCCCCGCGCCGCCAAGGCGGGCGGGCCGCCGCGGCGCGCTGTCACAAACCTGTAAAGGCCGGGTGGGAAGAGGAGCCAGATAGCCCGAAACCGCACCGGTTCCGGGTGCACGCCTCAGCGAACCACGGCGGACCGCCATGAAGCTCGACTCCACTCCGCTCGAACCCGGGCAGATCGTCATTTCCCTCGCCGGCCGCATGGATATCGCCGGCGCGGCGGAAATCGAGACCGTTTTCAGCGCCCTGGTGAGCCACGCCCATGTGGCCCTGGTGGACATGGCAGGCGTGACCTTCCTCGCCTCCATCGGCATCCGTCTC
>JAYSCE010000050.1:7161-13688 GCA_041915035.1 Xanthobacter sp. | reverse complement strand
TCGAAGGTCTCGATCTCCGTGGAGCGCACCGAGATGCGCCGCACATAGCCTTCCTCGCCCTTCACGTTGATGGTGTCGCCCACCCGGATCGGCCGCTCGGCGAGCAGGATCAGGCCGGAGACGAAGTTCGACACCACCGATTGCAGGCCGAAACCGATACCGACCGAGAGCGCACCGGCGACGAGGGCGATGTTCTCGAGGTTCAGCCCCAGCTGCCCCATGGCCACCATGACGGCGATGATGGTGCCCACATAGCCGACGATGGTGGAGATGGAGGATTGTAGCGAGGGCTCGAGGCCCGTCCGCGGCAGGAGCGCGCTCGACACCCATTTCTGCAGTCCGCGCGCCGCGGCCAGGCTGACCAGCAGCAGCAGCACGGCATAGACCACGCTCCACAGCGTGATGGTGGCATTGCCGATGCGCACGCCGAAGGAGACGCGCTCCACCGTCTCCATCATGTCGGCGGTGGAGGTGCCCCAGCTGCCGACGATGAGGAAGGCGGCGATGATGAAGAGCTGCAGCTTGAGCAGGCCGGAGGCGAGGACGCCGATCAGCTCCACCCGCTCCGGCTTCAGGCCCAGCATGCTGGAGATCATCCGCGCGCGATGGGTCTCGGCCGAAAGCCCCTCGCCGAAGAAGGCGTCGATGAGGGCATAGAGCAGATAGAGCACGCCGAGCACGGCGGCCGCGATGACCATGCGCGCGGCGACGAAGGCGGCGAAGCTGATGTAGCCGGCCACCAGCGCCCCGATGAGCGCAAACACCGCCACCCACACGAACAGGCGGATGTAGCGCGGCGGCGCGGGCGCCGGGCCGGTGGCGGCGATGGCCGCGGCATCGGTGGCGGTGGTGTCTTTCGCCGCCTCCACATTGGCCTCCGCGCGGGCGGCCCCGACGAGGAAGCGGGAGATGAAGCCGGCGATGAGCAGCGACATGATCGCGCTCGTCACCACCGTCAGCCCCACCGGCGCGAACAGCACCCGGTGCAGGGCATTGAGCGCGGCGGCGATGGCCAGCGTCCACACGGTGAAGGAGTAATAGCGGAAGGCGAGGACGGCCGCCCCGTCCGAGAGTGGGGGCAGGCGGCGCCACGGCTCGTTCGGCGCCAGGAAGGCGCGGCCCACGGCATTGCCGATCGCCTTGATGAAGATGGCGATGACGATGCCCTGCACCAGTTCCTCGGCGCGGGGCGGAATGATCTCGAAGGCGCCGATGAAAGCGATGGCCGCCATGGCTGCGGCGGGCGCCACGGTGGCGTTGAGGAACAGCACCTTCATCGCCTCACGCGCGGAGCGCAGGCGGGTGAAGCTTTCGCCCTCGGCCGGTGCGGGGGTGCGCAGGCGTTTGCGCAGCAGGCGTCCGCCCGCCACCACGGCACCCATGATGGCGAGGCCGCCGAGGACGATGCCGATCACCGCCAGCGGCGACAGACGCCGCACCGAATAGGCCCGCCAGTCGTTGCCGAAGTAGCTCAGCGCGCGGAATTCGCCGGACAGCGCGTTGAAGGCGCTGGTCCACAGGTCGGGATCTATGACGGAATCCACCCGCTCGAACAGCTGGCCGGTGAACAAAGCGCGGCGGCGGGCGCTGATGCGGTCGGAGATCTGTTCGCCGCGCAGCACCAGCGCGCGGTTCTGCTTCAGCACGCCGCCCAGCTCGGCGGAAACCTTGGTCAGGCGTTCGCGGTCGGCGGCGACCGTGGGCTCCTCGGTGGCGCCGTCGGCGGGCTTGGGACCGAGGCCGCTGAGCCGGCTCTCCGCATCGGCGACGCGGGGGGCGATCTGGTCGGAGACGGCAGCAAGGTCCTTGCGGGCGGGGTCGAGGCGCTGGCGCAACTCGTCGAGGTCGCTAGGGCGCAGGCCTTCCACCGCCAGGGCGGCGTCGATGGAATCGAGGGCGGAGCGGGCCGCCTCCATCTTCTCGCGGGCGGCGACGATGGTCGGATCAGGCGGCACCGGCGCTGGCTTCGGCGCCGGCGCGGGTGCAGCCTCGCCGGCGTGAGGCGCGGCTCCGGCCGGTGCAGCGGCGGGTGCGGCAGGGGGCGAGGCGGCCGCGTTGGGCGTCGCAGCGGCGGGCGCGCTCTGGCCCTGTCCCTGCTGCTGTCCCTGCGCCGGCGGGCTGGCCGCCTGTTGGGCGCCGGCCTGAGCCAGGGGGAAAACCGACAGGGCGAGCGCGACCAGAAAGGCCGCGGACGTCTTCACCTTCATATTGAACCTCCGCGGCGGCGTTCCTGTCGCCCGAAGGCGGCAGCCTCGTGGCGGATGGGGGATAAAGGCGGCCAAGTCACCCCAAACCGCGACAAAACCGCTGGAAAGACCAGCGCCTTTGCCGCTATCTCGACATCCCCCGGTAGCGATGAGGCTTTCCTGATGACCGCCGATGCTTCCGTCAAGCCCGCGCTTCGGGCAAACGTCCCCGATGCGCTGACGCTGGCGGCCGAACTCATTCGGGCGCCGTCCGTCACTCCCGATTCGGGCGGTGCGCTGGAGCTGGTCGCCCGCCGGCTGGAGGCGTTTGGATACCATGTGGAGCGCCTGACCTTCGACAGCGGCGGCGTTCCCATTCCCAACATCTACGCTCGCATCGGCACGGGCGCCCCCAATCTGTGCTTCGCCGGCCACGTGGACGTGGTGCCCGAGGGCGATCCCGCCCACTGGCTGCACGGCCCGTTCGCCGGCACGGTGGAGGACGGCAAGCTCTTCGGCCGCGGCGCGGTGGACATGAAGGGGGCGGTCGCCGCCTTCCTCGCCGCGGCGCTCAGCTTCGGGCGGCCGGAGAAGGGCTCGCTCTCCTTCCTCATCACCGGCGACGAGGAAGGCCCGGCGCTGGACGGCACGGTGAAGGTGGTGGAGTGGCTGAAGGAGAAGGGCGAGGTCATCGACCATTGCGTTCTCGGCGAGCCCACCAATCCGAACGCCATGGGTGATGCCTTCAAGGTGGGCCGGCGCGGCAGCCTCTCCGGCATCCTCACGGTGAAGGGCGTGCAGGGGCACGTGGCCTATCCGCACCTCGCCGACAATCCCATTCCCCGCCTCCTGAAGCTGCTGGGCGAGCTGATCGCCGCGCCCCTCGACCATGGCTCGGACTTCTTTCCGCCGTCGAACCTAGAGGTGGTCTCCATCGACGTGGGCAATCCGGTGTTCAACCTGATCCCGGCAGAGGCCACGGCGCGCTTCAACGTGCGCTTCAACGACCTCTATTCGCTGGAGACGCTGAAGTCCGAGATCATCCGCCGGATCGATGGCGCCGGCCTCACCTATGATCTCGAATTCCAGCCGGGGGCCAGCCAGAGCTTCCTCACCGCGCCCGGCCCCTTCGTGGAACTGGTGGCCGATGCGGTCGAGGCCGAGACCGGGCGGCGGCCGGAGGCCTCCACCTCGGGCGGCACCTCGGATGCGCGCTTCATCAAGGACCTCTGCCCGGTGGTGGAGTTCGGCCTCGTGGGCCAGACCATGCACAAGGTGGACGAGGCGACGCCCGTCGCCGACCTTGAGGTGCTGACCCGCATCTATGCCCGCATCATCGCGCGCTATTTCGCCACCTTCGCCTGAGCTGACACCATGACCGAGACCATCCCCGGCGAAACCGCCTCCACCCTCGACGTGGACGGGCGGGCCATCGCCATCCGGGCTATCCCCGGCGCGGCGCCCGGCCTGTTCTGGCTGGGCGGCTTCAAGTCGGACATGACCGGCACCAAGGCCGAGCACCTCGCCCGCTGGGCGCAGGCGCGGGGACAGGCGAACGTGCGGTTCGACTATTCCGGCCATGGCGCCTCCGGCGGGGCGTTCGAGGAGAGCACCATCTCGCGCTGGCTCAATGAGGCGCTGGCGGTGTTCGACCACGCCACCACCGGCGAGCAGGTGGTGATCGGCTCGTCCATGGGCGGCTGGATCGCGCTGCTGCTCGCCCGCGCCCTCGCGGCGCGCGGCGAGAAGCGGCTGAAGGGGCTGGTGCTGGTGGCCCCCGCGCCGGACTTCACCGAGGCCCTGATGTGGGACAAGTTCCCGCCCCCGGTGCGCGAGCTGATCGAGACCTCCGGCCGCTTCCTCAAGCCGACGCTCTATGGCGAGGAGCCCTATGTCATCACCCGCGAGCTGATCGAGGACGGGCGCCGCCACCTGCTTTTGGGCGCGCCGTTCGCGGTCGGCTGCCCGGTGCGCATCCTTCAGGGCGCGCGGGACGAGGACGTGCCGTGGGAGCACGCCATGCGCCTCGTGAGCTGCCTCGCCGAGGACGACGTGGTGTTCTCCCTCATCAAGGACGGCGACCATCGCCTGTCCCGCCCCGAGGATCTGGAGCGGCTGACGGAGGCGGTGGAAGGGCTGGTGTGATGGGCGTTCCCCGGACAAGCGACGGCGCAGCCGGAGCGCCGAAAGGCATTCACAACCGTCGCCCTCCGATTTGATCGCAGGGCCTATCCCTCCGCCAGCGCGGGCGGTCAGACGCAGGGACAGGCGGCGCCATGGGTCCTCCGGTCGAGCCGGAGGACGACGGCGGTTTGGAGGGGAGAGGCGCCTGCCCGGCGCTCGCCCCTCAGCGGCGCATCTGCTGGAGCAGCACGAGGTCGGGATAGCCGTCCGGCAGCAGGCCGGCGCGGGACTGGTAGTCCTGGATGGCGACGCGGCTCTTCTGGCCGAGGATGCCGTCCACGTTGCCGATGTCGTAGCCCATCTGGGCAAGGCGGCCCTGGATTTCCTGCCGCTCGGCCTTGGAGAGGCCGCGCTCCTCCTTCGGCCAGGACTGGACGAAGGCGCCGCCGCCGCGCAGCCGGTCGGCGAGGTGGCCGATGGCAAGGGCGTAGGCGTCGGCCGGGTTGTATTTCAGGATCGCGTCAAAATTCTTCATCATCAGGAAGGCGGGGCCGTTGGCGCCGCCCGGCAGAAGCAGATAGGCGGTGTCCGTGGGGCGCGGGAAGGCGACGCCGTTGGCCCGGCGCACGCCGAGCGCGTTCCACTCTGAAAGCGTCTTCTTGTTGCTGCGGTTGGCGAGGCGGTAGTCGAAGCCCTGCGGCAGCGCCACCTCATAGCCCCACGCCTTGCCGAACTCCCAGCCGTCCAGCTTCAGATTGTTGGCGGTGGAGGCGATGATATCGGGGATGGAATCGACCACGTTGCGCTTGCCGTCGCCGTCGAAGTCCACGGCGAAGCGCTGGAACGACGTGGGCATGAACTGGGTGGGGCCGAAGGCGCCCGCCCACGAGCCTTTCAGATGGTCGTAGGGCACGTCGCCCTTTTCCAGGATCTGCAGGGTGGCGATGAATTCGTCGCGGAAATAGTCCTGCCGCCGGCCGATGCAGGCGAGCGTGGCGGTGGATTCCAGCACGTTGCGCCGGCCGATGCCGTCCGGGTCGCCATAGGTGGATTCGATGCCCCAGATCGCCGTCACCGCGTAGCGATCGACGCCATAGGCCTTTTCCGCCCGGTCGAAGATGGGCTTGTAGCGCTCCAGCACCTCACGGCCCTTGCGCACGCGCGTGTCGGTGACGAGCATGTTCACATAGGCGCCGATGGGTTTGGAGAATTCCGGCTGGCTGTCCATGAAGTCCATGATCTTCATCTGCGGCTGCAGCGAAGCCGTGTACGTGTCGAACGTGCGCCGGGAGACGCCCTTGGACTGGGCCAGCGGCCACAGATTGGCGATGCACTGGGGGAAGTTCGCCTCGGCCTGGGCGAGGGCCTGCGGCGTCATCAGCGGATGGCCTGCACCCGCCTGAGGCGCCTGCGGGGCCGGGGGCGGGAAGCCGAAGATGGAGCCGGTGGTCTGGGCCTGGCCGGCGGCGGGGGTGACGAGGCCGGCGATGAGCGCGAGCGTCACGGCCACGCCGCTTCCGAAGGTGGTCCTTTCGCGCGTCGTCGATGCCATCTTGAAAGCCTTCCCTTTCCGGCCTGCCGCAAGGCGCCGGGATGATCGTCTGAGGCTCCTACTGGGCGGCAATATGGTTGCGTCGCGGTTAATGGATGGCAAGTTTTACCGGATGGTATCTCGCTGCGACCGCGTTAACCTAAGTCGGGGAACAGGGCACTGATCTCGGCCGTTGCCACTCGGCTGCCACGGCTGTGCGGATGATTGTGCGATGCAAACTTATGTGCGGCGCGCTAGGTCCGTCCGCGCTTGAGCTGTGCTAGACCACGTGCCCGTGGCGATCAGGAGGGGCGAAACTCAACATGCGTAGACCCATTCGCAAGGCGATCCTACCCGTCGCGGGCCTCGGCACGCGCTTCCTTCCGGCGACCAAGGCGGTGCCGAAGGAGATGCTGACGGTGGTGGACCGGCCCGTCGTGCAGCACGTGGTGGATGAAGCCCGCGCCGCCGGCATCGAGCACATCGTTTTTGTCACCGGCCGCAACAAGGCGGTGATCGAGGACCATTTCGACCGCCAGTTCGAGCTGGAGCGCACCCTTCAGGAGCGCGGCAAGGTCAAGGAGCTGGAACAGCTCGACCGCGACACGCCCAAGGCCGGCACCACCTCCTTCACCCGCCAGCAGCTGCCCCTGGGCCTCGGCCACGCGGGGTGGTGCGCGCGCGAC
>JAYSCE010000050.1:0-7127 GCA_041915035.1 Xanthobacter sp. | reverse complement strand
GCTGCTGCCGGACATGCTGCACATGCCCAAGGCCGGCAATGGCAACGGCCACGGCTGCCTCGCCTCCATGGTGGACGCCTATAACGAGACCGGCGGCAATGTGGTGGCGGTCTACGAGGTGCCGGACGACCAGACCCACCAGTACGGCATCGTCGGCACGGGTGCCGATGCGGCGAAGGGTGCCAAGGCCATCACCCAGATGGTCGAGAAGCCCAAGGCCGGCACCGCGCCCAGCAACCTCGCCATTTCCGGCCGCTACATCCTCCAGCCCGGCATCTTCGACCTGCTCGCCAAGCAGGAGCGCGGCGCCGGCAATGAGATCCAGCTCACGGATTCCATGCTCAAGCTCAAGGAAACCGAGCCGTTCTTCGCGGTGCGGTTCGTCGGCTCGGTCTATGACTGCGGCTCGAAGATCGGCTTCCTTATGGCCAACGTCGCCTATGCGCTGTCGCGCCCCGACATCGAGGGCGAGTTCCGCGCCGAGCTGAAGGCGATCCTCAGCGGGAACTGAGGGCCATTCCCCTCACCGCCTTCCTTCACCGGCGTCGCCCTCCGGCTTGACCGGAGGGCCTATCTTTCCGCCGAAGCAGGCGTCAGTCGCCGGGACACGCGGTGCCATGGGTCCTCCGGTCAAGCCGGAGGACGACGGGAGGCGTGCCCTTTGTGACGCCGGAGACCTCCTACTCCGCCGCCACCGCCGTCGGGGCAAGCGGGTCGCGGAAGCGGGCGAGAAGGTCCTTCTCCTCGGCCTTCGCCGCCTCAAGGTGCCGCACCTTCACAGGGCCGAAGCCGCGGATCTTCTCCGGGACGGAGGCGATCGCCACCGCGAGCGCGTGGTTCGCGGGATCGAGCTTCGCGATCAGTTCTCCCACCGTGCGCTCATAGTCCGCGATCAGCGCCCGCTCGGTCTTGCGCTCCTGCGTATAGCCGAAGACGTCGAAGGCGGTGCCGCGCAGGCCCTTCAGCTTCGCCAGCAGGGAAAAGCCCTTCATCATCCACGGGCCAAGGGTGATCTTGCGCGGCTCCCCCGTCGCCGTATTTGGGCGGGCGAGGAGCGGCGGGGCGAGGTGGAACTCGAAACGCAGGTCGCCGTCGAAGGCCGCGTCCGCCTGGGCGCGGAAGGCGCCGTCGGCATAGAGCCGGGCGACCTCATACTCGTCCTTGTAGGCCATGAGCTTGTAGAGATTCTTCGCCACCGCCTCGGCGAGCCCGCCCCGGCCGGAGACCTTGGCCCCTTCCGCGGCGCGTACCTTGTCCACCAGCGCCTTGTAGCGGGCCGCGTAGGCGGCGTTCTGATAGAGGGTGAGATCGGCGACGCGGCGGGCGATCACCTCGTCGAGGCTCTGGGACAGCCGTCGGGCATCGCTGGAGACGGTGCCCTTCGGCGTGGCAATGGCCTCCACGGCGGCCGGATCATGGGCGGCGCGGCGGCCCCACAGGAAGGCGGCCTTGTTCATGGCCACCGCTTCCCCGTTCAGCTCGATGGCCCGCTCGATGGCGGCGGCCGAGAGGGGCAAGGCGCCGAACTGGTAGGCATAGCCCACCATGAAGATGTTCTGCGCCAGCGCATTGCCGAACAGCGCCTGGGCGAGGCGGCTCGCCTCGATGAAGTGGGTCTGCGACTCGCCCACCGCCTCGCGGATGGTGCGCTTGATGCGCTCGGTGGGCAGCGAATAGTCGGCGTTGCGGGTGAAGTCGCCCGGCAGCACCTCGTGGGTATTGACCACGACGATGGTCTTGCCCGGCTTCACCGCCGCCAGCACCTTCTTGGTGCCGGCCACCACCAGATCACCGCCCAGCACCACGTCCGCACCGCGCGCCGGCACGCGGATGGCGGTGATGTCGGCGGGATCGTTGGCGAGGCGGATGTGGCTGTAGACCGCGCCGCCCTTCTGGGCGAGGCCGGCCATGTCGATCATGCCGCAGGCCTTGCCTTCCAGATGCGCTGCCATGCCGAGGATGGCGCCGATGGTTACGACGCCGGTGCCGCCCACGCCCGTGGCGATGACGCCATAGGTGCCGTGAATCTCGGGATGCGCCGGCTCCGGCAATTCGGGCCAGGTGTCGACCCCGCCGACCGCGCCCGCGCTCTTCTTCGGCTTCGCCCCGTGGACCGTGACGAAGGAGGGGCAGAACCCGTTCACGCAGGAGAAGTCCTTGTTGCAGGACGACTGGTCGATCTCGCGCTTGCGGCCCCACTCGGTCTCCAGAGGCTGCACGGAGACGCAGTTGGACTTCACCCCGCAATCGCCGCAGCCCTCACAGACGCGCTCGTTGATGAGCACGCGCTTGTCCGGGTCGGGGAACTGGCCGCGCTTCCGGCGCCGGCGCTTCTCCGAGGCGCAGGTCTGGTCGTAGATCATCACCGTCACGCCCGGCACCGCCGCCAGCTCGCGCTGCACGGCGTCCAGCTCGTCGCGGTGGTGGATGGTGAGGCCGGCGGGCCAGAGGGTGCCCGCGGGATACTTGCCCGGCTCGTCGGTGACGACGACGACCCGCTCCACTCCTTCCGCCGCCACTTGCCGGGCGATGACGGGCACGGTGAGGTCGCCGTCGTGCTTCTGGCCGCCGGTCATGGCGACGGCATCGTTGAAGAGGATCTTGTAGGTGACGTTCACCTTGGCGGCGCAGGACGCGCGCAGGGCGAGGTAACCCGAGTGGTTGTAGGTGCCGTCGCCGAGATTCTGGAACACGTGGTTGCGCTTGGAGAAGGAGGCTTCGCCGATCCAGTTGGCGCCCTCGCCCCCCATCTGGGTGAAGCCGGTGGTCTCCCGGTCCATCCACTGCACCATGTAGTGGCAGCCGATGCCGGCATAAGCGCGCATGCCCTCGGGTACTTTCGTCGAGGAATTGTGCGGGCAGCCCGAGCAGAAATAGGGGATGCGGGTCGCCACGTCCGAGGTGGCGGCGAGCACGCGCTGCGCCTCCTCCAGCTCCGCCACGCGGGCGGCGATGTCCGGGATGTCACCATAGGCCAGCAGCCGGCGGCCGAGCTGGATGGCGATGTCGTTGGGGTCCAGCGCGCCCTTCACCGGGAACATCCAGCGGCCCTGCTCGTCCTTCTTGCCGATGCAGACGGGCTGGTTGGCAGTGCCGTACAACTCCTCGCGGACCTGCACCTCGATGAGGGAGCGCTTCTCCTCCACCACCATGATGAGGTCGAGGCCCTTGGCAAACTCGTAGAGGCCCTGCGTCTCCAGCGGCCACGGGCAGGCCACCTTCCAGATGCGGATGCCGAGATCGTTGGCGCGTACCTCGTCGATGCCGAGTTCGTCGAGCGCGAGCCGCACGTCCAGATAGGACTTGCCCACGGTGGCGATGCCGATGCGCGGGCGGGCGCCGCCGGAGGTGATGAAGCGGTTGAGGCGATTGGCCCGCAGGAAGTGCAGCACGGCGTCACGCTTGAATTCCTGAAGCCGCTCCTCCTGCGCGATCGGCGTGTCGCCGAGGCGGATGTTGAGGCCGCCGGGCGGCATGGCGAAGCCGAGCGCCGGCTCGATGCGCACGCGGTCCAGCCGCCCGTCCACGATGCCGGTACTCTCGATGGTGTCCTTCACCGCCTTGAGGCCGACCCAGGTGCCGGAAAAGCGCGACAGCGCCCAGCCATAGAGGCCGTAATCGATGATCTCCTGCACGCCGGCGGGGTTCAGCACCGGGATCATCACGTCGACGAAATGGAATTCGCTCTGGTGCGCGGTGGTGGAGCTTTCGCAGGTGTGGTCGTCGCCCATGAGGGCCAGCACGCCGCCGTGGCGGGAGGTGCCGGCATTGTTGGCGTGGCGGAACACGTCGCCGGACCGGTCCACGCCCGGCCCCTTGCCGTACCAGAGGCCGAACACGCCATCATATTTGCCCTCGCCGCGCAGCTCCGCCTGCTGGGAGCCCCACAAAGCGGTGGCGGCGAGATCCTCGTTGAGGCCGGACATGAACTTGATGTCGTTGGCCTTCAGCACCTTCTCGGCGCGCAGGAACTGCTGGTCGAGCCCGCCGAGGGGGGAGCCGCGATAGCCGGTGACGTAGCCGGCCGTGTTGAGGCCGGCGCGTCGGTCGCGCTCCTTCTGCATCAGGGCGAGGCGGACCAGGGCCTGCGTGCCCGATACGAACACGCGCTCCTGGGAAAGGTCATATTTGTCGTCGAGCGAAACAGGCTTCAGAGCCATCGCGACGCCTCCAGCGGGGCCGGCCAGGGCACGGTGCCGCGCGGAAATCGCGCGCACCGATCCCCTTCAGGCTGGCACGGAGTGTCGCACCCGGCAATTTCGTTGTTTCAATTCAAAGCGAAACGAAATTGCCGAAAAGGTGGGCGTGACGCATTTTGGTGCATCGCACCTGAATTTGGCTGCGCTGCGGGAGGTTATCCCGGAAGCAGGCGTTCGCTTTCCAGGTATCCGGTGAGCAGGCCGAAGCCGAACAGCATCACCAGCAGCGCCGCACCCAGTTCCACTCCCAGCCGGGCCATGACGGACCATTTGGTGTCCCGCCCGGCAATGCGCACGGCGAGCCTTTTGCCATAGACCGCGATGGCGGCGATGGCCGTCACGGTGGCGGCGGTGCCGAGGCCCATGGCGAAGGCGGCGGCGACGCCGCTCAGGAACACGCCCTGCGAGAGTGCGAAGGTGAGCACCAGGATGGCGCCGGAGCACGGCCGCGCCCCGGCCGAAACGACCGCGACGGCGGCGCGCTTCCAGCCGCCCTGTCCGGCCAGCAGGGCAGGATCAGGCGCGTGGCTGTCGCCGCAATCGCAGTCGGCGGCGTGGATGTGGCCGACGTCGCCCCGCGCCGCAGCAACGAGGGCGCGACCCTTCACGATCGCGAGATAGAGGCCGAACAGGCCGATGCCGCCATAGGCCGCGACCTCCACCACCGTCATGGCCTGCGCCATGGAGACGGCGGTGGCACCCAGCAACAGGGCGAGGATGCCGACGAACAGGATGGCCGCCACCGCCTGCACCATGCCGGCGGCCAGCGACAGCGCGGCGCCCCGGCGCAGCGTGCCGCCATCGGCGAGGAGATAGGAGGAAATCACCGCCTTGCCGTGTCCGGGCCCGGCGGCATGGAAGACGCCGTAGGCGAAGGACAGGCCGGCGAGGAGGAAGGTGGCATTGCCGTCCTTCTTGGCGGCGCGCACCGCTCCCACCAGCGCGCGGTAGAATTCCGACTGCTTGGCCAGGATGAAACCGGTGATGCCCGAGGGCGGCGTGCCGCCGCCACCGAGGCCGAAGGGGGTGGCCTTCGGTCCGCCGCCACCGGGCGGTCCGAACCCCTGCGCGAACGCCATGTCCGGATAGAGCACCAGCGCCACGAGCAGCGCGAACAGCAGCGCCGCGCCGAGCCCGAGAAGGATCATCCCCGCCCGGCGCATCCGCCCGGGGACCGCCGCAGTGGATGCGCTCACGGGCACTTCACCGTGATCTTGTCCGCGAACTGGGCGCCGTAGGTGCTGCCCGAGGTGAGGCCGGCGAAGAAGGCCTCATTGAGCGCCGAACTCGGCGGCGGCTCCGGCGAGGTGACTTCCTGCGTGCAGCCGGCCGGCGCCGCGACCATCTTCACCGGGTCGGTGTCGGCGAAGGAGAAGGAGACGAATACCGTGGGATCGTAGATCTCGATGGTGGCCGCCCCCTTCACCGCGATGGGCTTCGCCAGCGGCAAAGTGAAGTGCAGGGTCAGCAGCTCGTTCTCGTAGGTGAGGTAATAATCCACCGGGTCCTTGAAGGCGAGCTTGCCGGTCGCGGTCTTCCCCCGGACGAAATAGTCATATTCCTTTAGGGACGTCACATTCACCTCGGCGAGCGGCTTCAGCACGTCGTCGCCATAGGTGCCGTCCTTCTGCTTCTCCAGCCCCTGCAAGGCGAAGGCGGTGAAGGCGTCATCGAAGGTCCAGGCCTGCTTCAAGGCTGTGAGCTTACCGTCGGCGCCGTAGACCACCTCGGTCTTCATGGTCACCCAGACGTGGGGATGCGCCTCAGCCACCCCCGGCAGGAGCGCCGCGGCGAGCAGCATGACGACGGGCAGCAAGCGCGCCAGCATCCGAATCTACTTCCTTGTGTCGGGGCGAACCCCTCTCAGGTCGCGCGAGACTTCGGCGGAATGGTGACGCCGGTCCCTACAGGTCCCATGACACGCGGATATGACACGCGGGTGTGACGGAAGCTGCCCGAACGTCATATTCCGTGCGTCACATTGGCCGGCGCACCTTATCCCGAGGGTCAGCTGTCCTCGTGCTTCGGCTTTTCCGCCGCGCGGCGGCCGAAGTCGGGGGCGGCGGTTTCCTGCCCCTGCTCGATGATGGAGCGGCGGATGGCGCGGGTGCGGGCGAAGTGCTCGAACAGCGCATCCCCGTCGCCGTAGCGGATGGCCCGCTGGAGGGCGGTGAGATCCTCGGTGAAGCGGCCGAGCATCTCCAGCACCGCTTCCCGGTTGGTCAGGAACACGTCGCGCCACATGGTGGGGTCGGACGATGCGATGCGGGTGAAGTCGCGGAAGCCGCCGGCCGAGAACTTGATGACCTCCGAGGTCAGCGTCTCCTCCAGATGCGCCGCCGTGCCCACGATGTTGTAGGCGATGAGGTGCGGCACGTGGCTGGTGATGGCGAGCACCAGATCATGGTGCTGGGCGCTCATGGTCTCCACGTTCGCCCCCATCGCCCGCCACAAGGCGACGACGCGGTCCACCGCCGCCGGGGCCGCGCCCTCGGGCGGGGTGACGATGCACCAGCGGTTCTCGAACAGCGTGGCGAAGCCGGCGTCGGGGCCGGAAAATTCCGTTCCGGCCACCGGATGGGCGGGGATGAGATGGGCGTGGGCCGGCACATGGGGGGCCATGGCCTCCACTACGAAGCCCTTCACCGAGCCCACGTCGGAGAGGATGGCACCGGCCTTCAGATGCGGCCCCACCACCTCGGCCACCTTGCCGGAGGCGCCCACCGGCACGGCGACGACCACGATGTCTGCGCCGTCCGCGGCTTCGCCCGCGTCCTGCGTCACCACGTCGGCGAAGCCGAGCTGCCGCACGCGCTCGCACACGGCGGGATCGGCGTCGGCGACCACGAGGGTGCCTGCGAGGTGCTTCTCCCGCGCGGCGCGGGCGAGGGACGAGCCGATGAGACCCGCGCCGATGATGGCGAGGCG
>JAYSCE010000049.1:0-13769 GCA_041915035.1 Xanthobacter sp. | reverse complement strand
GGCAGGCGCGCCGCCAATGCCGAATAATCCAGGTCGGTGTGCAGGTTGGTCAGAATTGCCAGGTTGGGCTTGAGCATCGCCACATGATCAAGCGCCTCCTGAAGCGTGAAGTGTGAGGGATGTGGCGCCTCGCGCAGGGCATCGATGAGCCAGACGTCGAGATTGCGCAGGTGCGCGAGGCTGTTCTCGGGGAACCCGTTCACGTCGCTTGAGTAGGCCACGTCGCCGAAGCGAAAGCCGAAGGCATCGATATCGCCGTGGCGCTGGCGGAATGGCAGGGCGCAGATCGGGCCACCTGCCCCGTCGATGACGATCTCGCGGCCTTCCCGATACCGGTGCTCGTTCAGGATGGGCGGATAGGCGCTTCCGGGCGGCGTGGCGAAGCAGTAGCCGAAGCGTTGATGCAGCACGCGGGCCGTATCTTCGTCCGCATAAATGTCCACGCGCTTGCGATTGTGGATGGCAAGGGGACGCAGATCGTCGATGCCGTGGGTGTGGTCGGCATGCTCGTGCGTGAATAGCACTGCGTCGAGGTGGGTCACGTCGGCCCCGAGCAATTGCTCCCGCAGATCCGGCGAAGCATCCACCAGGACAGTCGTTTTGCCTCCCGCGCCCACGC
Organism: Xanthobacter sp.; assembly: GCA_041915035.1. Taxonomy (GTDB): domain Bacteria; phylum Pseudomonadota; class Alphaproteobacteria; order Rhizobiales; family Xanthobacteraceae; genus Xanthobacter. Next base: position 13,150 of record JAYSCE010000049.1, on the reverse strand, counting down.
GCTCCACGAGCATGGAGCAGCGCCGACGGCGATTGCGCGGATTCGCGGGGTCGCAGGCGCCCCACCCCTGCCCCACCCGCGGAACGCCCCCCGAAGAGCCGCAGCCAAGGATGGTGAAGGTCAGCGTCGCGGTCTCGCTGGAGGGGGGCATCACATCTCTCCCGGCGGCCGGCATCGCCCGGCACAGAATCCGCCGCAGGGTGCTCCAATTCGCGCCCGGAGTCACACCGGTGCACAAGATGCAGCGCCCCATTCAGTAGGGCTGAAAGGCTCTTTCGCCCCCCCCAACGGCGAGAGTACTGAAGCCTTACACCTCATCCGCTGTGTGAGGTCGCCCGGAAATTAGTGTGGAAACAAAGGAATATGGACTGAGACTCGCGTAAACAATCACTCGAATCTGGCCGCCGGCGGTTGCGCAGGCATGCAAACGCGCACGGCGACCGCCATGTCGCCCTTGGCGGGGCTTCGAGGCAGGCGCCGGATGTGGAATGCCAAAGGTGAATGCTACCGCGCCACGGGAAGGCGGTATTCGCACGCAACCGAATTGGGATGGCGGGATGCGGCGGATGGCGAGGGTTTGAATGGTCGGAGCGAGAGGATTTGAACCTCCGACCCCTAGTCCCCCAGACTAGTGCGCTAACCGGGCTGCGCTACGCTCCGACGTGGAGGGGAGGCTTAGACCATCAACTGGGCCCCGGCAAGCCCCTTCCCGGCCGAATGTGCCCTTGGCAGTCGGCTCTCCCCAGGCATCTGATGGATGGGATGAAGATACCACCCCGAGCTGTGCCAGCAGGTTTCATATCGCGGCAAGATTGTGGCGCCGGAGAGCGAATCGTCACTCTTTCGCCGGCGAATGGTGTCAATGTGGCCTGATTGCGCGGTCATTCGGCGATCTTCCTCAATTACACGGAAGATTGAACGGATGAAGATTCGCGTGGTCCTGTCCTGCGCCGCCCTGTCCCTGTCGGCCTCCATGGCCGTTCCAAGCCTGGCGAACGCGGACACCTCCACCGGCATCGCCTCCTACTATTGGCAAGGCCGCAGCACCGCGAGTGGTGAACGTTTCAACCCGTCGGCCTATACGGCCGCCCATCGTTCCCTGCCCTTCGGCACCAAGGTGCGTGTCACCAATCTCCGCAATGGAAAGGCCGTCGTCGTCCGCATCAATGATCGCGGACCGTTCGTCCGTGGCCGGGTGATCGACGTGTCCAAGGCCGCGGCGTCGGAACTCGGCTTCACCGGCTCGGGCGTCACGCGCGTTTCCCTCGCCGTCGTCGACTGACCGGACAGACCGACAAAGGGAGGACGGGCGCGCGGCGGAAAGATTGCCGCCCGGCCCTCCTCGCTACCCGCCGGATGCGCGGGGATTCAGTCGCCGGTTCTGGCCTCGCCGCGCCGGCCGATCAGGCCTTCCATCAGGCGGCGGCATTCTCCCAGTTCATAGAGGGCGGACTGCATCCGATGCACGTCGTCCCGCGAGAGCACCGGCGCCGCCATGGGCGCCTGGCCCACCACCCGCGGCTCGGACCGAAGATGCGGCGGCAGATACTGCTCCGGCGGGCCGGGCCGCAACGGCTCCCGGGGGAGCCGCTGGGCGGCCTCCGCCTGCGGCTCGACGGCCCCGACATCCTCCACGGGCCCTGCGGGTGCGGACCAACCCCGCGCGGGCTGCTGGCGGGTGGACGGAGGCGGTGCCGAATGGGGCTGCAGGGAGTGGGGCTGCGGGGAGGGAGCCGCGCCCCGGCTGGCCATGCGCTCGGCGAGCAGCCGCTGCTCCGCCTCCGGCATGGGGAAGCCGTCTTCGCCTTCCTCGCGGATGGGACCGATCAGCGGGCCGACGCGCGTGGGCCGCGGAAGCGCCTGGGGCGCACCCTCCCCCCATTCCTCATCGATTGCGCGGCGCATGGCCTCGCCTTGCCAGCTTCCCGGCGACCGGGGCAGGCGGGCCGACACCTCGGCGGGGCCGTAGGCGTCCGAAGGGAATGACTCGCGCGGAGCCGCGCGCTCCGCTCCGCCCCGCTGGGGATGCGCCGGAGCGGCACCCAGCGGCGGCTCGCGCCGCGCGTCCCCCGCACGGATATCCGGCCGGCGTGGCGGTTCTGGAGGCCGCTCGATGGGACGACGATCGGAAGCCCGCTCCAACGGCCGATCCAAGGACCGATCATATGCCCGATCCTGGGGCCGATCCTGATCGTTCATGGAATACTCCGGCTCGGTGCCCCTCAGGGACTCGCGGTAGGGGGCGGGCGCCTCGGCGGGCAGCGGGGCGGCCGCAGGCCATTCGTCATCGGTCGGGTGCGCAGAGGGGGCGTAAGGCGGTTCGGTGTGGCGATCCTCGTCCCACCGGTGTTCGTCCCTCCATTCGCGCTCGCGCCACTCGGCATCGCGACCCGCGTCGCGATGACCGGCACGGCGAGTGTCGGGTCCGTCCCAGGAGGCGTCCTCGGCAGCGGGTTCGGCAGCGCTTTCCACCCAATCGGTCTGCCGCCACTCGCCGTCACGCAGCAGCCGGCCCTCGCGTGTATCGCGATCACGCAGCCGGGGCGGCTCGGCTTGCAGCCAGTCGCGGCTTTCGGGCAGCGCGCGGCGGGAACGGCGCGGCGTGTCATCATCCGGCGGGCCGGGCTCATCTTCACGCGCGTACGGCCGGGCCGCGGCATGGTCGACACGGGCGGGTGCCGGCGCCTGCTGTCGCGTGTCGTGCTCGGGCACCTCATGGGGCCGCGGCGGGCGCCGTTCCTGCGCCTTCAGGCGGCGAATGCGGTCCTCGATGGGCTCGGACACCTGCGGGCCCGGCGAAAAATCATCCAGGAACGGCAGCAGAGGATCGTCAAGCTCCCGCGAATGGGGCGCCGGGTCGTCGGACTGCATGGCGAGTCGCGACGCAGGCCCCCGGCTCGGGCGCTGCATGGGGCGCAACTGCGGCTCCACGCGCTCGCTGGCACGGCCCTCGGGCGGGGCCCGTCGGGCGGACGTCTGCTCGGGACGGGGGTGGTGGTCCTCGTCGAACTCCAGGGCCGGGCGGGACTGCAGATCGGCGCGCGCGTCCACCTGCGGCTCCCGCTTCGTTTCCCCGCGGGGCACGGGCGCAGTGTCGTAATCCAGATCCGCGTCGCGCCGCGGACCAAGACGCCGCGGCGGCACATCGTCCGGGTCGTCCTGCACGCCGCCGAACGAAGGCTCGCGGCGACCGTCGCCTCCCCCACGCAGATTGGCCTCGGCGGGGCGGCGGCGCTCGGGATGGCCTCGGTCGGGATGGCGCCCAGGCGAATCGAAGCCGGGTTCATCCCGGCTCGGCTGCTGATGGAGGGGCAGTTCGCGCGCGGGCCGATCGAAGGCGGGATCGCGCCGCTCCGCCTGGCCCGCACGCGCGCGGCTTTCGCGCAGGGGCATGGGCGGCTTCGCCGGCTCGGATGCGAGGTCACGATCCGCTTCGGGATCGGGGAAGGGCAGCGGTAGCTCGGCGCTTTCGGGCAGCTCGGGAAGGATATCCTCCTCCCCTCCCCGCCCCTTGCCGCGTCGGCGCGGAAGCAGGCCGAGCAGGCCACCGAACGTGACACCCTCCCCGCCTGCGGCACGGGCCGGCCGGGCGGACCGCATGGCCGCGACCTCGCGCTCGATGCCGAGATCCTGGACGTAGCGAACGCCCTGGTCCTTCAGCACCCTTTGGGCGCCCTTGATGGTGAAGCCGTCGGTATAGAGCAGGTGCCGGATGCCGCGCAGGAGGTCCACGTCCTCCGGCCGGTAGAATCGCCGGCCGCCGGCGCGCTTCACCGGCTTGATCTGGGTGAATCGGCTTTCCCAGAAACGCAGGACGTGCTGCGGCAGCTCAAGCTCGTCCGCCACCTCGCTGATGGTCCGGAAGGCGTCCGGAGCTTTCTCCGTCTCGCGCGCGTCGCCCACCTTGTCTCCCGCCTCGTTCGACCGAATCGCCCAGAGCCCGTCGAGGAATCATAGGTGCGATTGGCGCATGCGGAAAGGCGGGCAAGCCACGGCAATGGCTTGTCCCCGGGTGTTCGCGCGATCGGTTACGAAATCCTGTCCGCTGGGCGGGCGTCGAGGATCAGTCCTCGTCCGTCCCGTCCGGCTCGGTGCCGTTGATGCGGTGCTTCAGGATGCTGGAGGGCTTGAAGACCATGACCCGGCGGGGCTCGATGGGCACTTCCTGGCCGGTCTTGGGATTGCGCCCGATGCGCTCGCCCTTGTCGCGCACGACGAAGGAGCCGAACGAAGACAGCTTGACCGTCTCGCCACGGGCGAGGCAGTCCGCGATCTCCTTGAGAACCATCTCGACGAGTTGGGCAGACTCGGTACGAGACAGTCCTACCTGCTGATAGACGGCCTCACACAGATCCGCCCGCGTTACGGTCCGACCAGCCATATGTCTCCCCGACCCCTGAAAGCGCGCTCGGACCGGCCGCCAACGCCCTGCGACCGCCCAGCCTTGCAAACGCAGCAATTCTTAACAGTTGAGGCTGCACGAATGTGACGGATACGACGCCGCACCTCCACAAACCCCAGCGCCTGTGGGCAACGGCGTCCGGCAAACTAGCCGCGCGGGCCGAACGAGGTCAACGCTTTATGTGGCTTACCAGCGGATCAGCGCCGACCCCCAGGTGAATCCACCGCCCATTGCCTCAAGCAGGATCAGATCACCCTGCGTAATCCGGCCATCCCGCACTGCGACATCAAGCGCCAGGGGGATGGATGCGGCGGAGGTGTTGCCGTGGAGGTCCACGGTGGTCACCACCTTCTCCGGTGCAATCCCCAGCTTCTGGGCGCTGGCATCGATGATGCGGCGGTTGGCCTGGTGGGGCACAAACCAGTCGATGCTCGCGGCACTTTCGCCGGTGGCGGCGAAGGCATCCTCGATCACGTCGGTTATCATCCCCACCGCGTGCTTGAACACTTCCTTGCCTTCCATGCGCAGATGGCCGGCGGTGCCCGTGGTGGACGGCCCGCCGTCCACATAGAGCTTGGCGCGATGCCGTCCGTCCGAGCGCAGATGGGAGGTGAGGAGACCGGACTTGCCGGCCGACGCCGCATCCACGCCTTCCAGCACAAGCGCACCGGCGCCGTCGCCGAACAGCACGCAGGTGCCGCGGTCCTCCCAGTCGAGGATGCGCGAGAAGGTCTCAGCACCGATCACCAGCGCCCGCTTGAAGGCGCCGGTCTTCAGATAGGCATCGGCCGTGGCGAGGGCGAAGACGAAGCCCGAGCACACCGCCTGGATGTCGAAAGCCGCGCCGCGGGTGATGCCCAGTTCGGCCTGCACCGTCACGGAGGTGGCCGGAAACGTCTGGTCCGGGGTCGCCGTGCCGAGGACGATCAGGTCGATGTCGGCGGCGGTGAGGCCGGACGCATCAAGCGCGCGCTGGGCGGCCTTGATGGCGAGGTGGGAGGTGTATTCGCCCTCCGCCGCGATGTGCCGCTGGCGGATGCCGGTGCGCTGCACGATCCACTCGTCGGACGTGTCCATGCGCGCCGCCAGATCGGCATTGCTGAGGACCCGCTCGGGGAGATAGGACCCGGTGCCCCGGGCGACGGACCTGATACCGCTCACGATTGTCCTTCCGCCCCTGCGGCCTCCGGCCGGCGCTCGGAAATCTCCGGAGGCCTGCGGCTGGTGAGGCTCTGTTCGATGCGCGCCAGCAGTTCGTGGCGCACCATGTCATAGGCGAGGTCGACGGCGGCAGCGAAGCCCTCCGCGTCGGTGCCGCCGTGGCTCTTGATGACGATGCCGTTGAGGCCGAGGAACACGCCGCCATTGGCCCGGCGTGGGTCCATCTTCTCCTTCAGCACGCGGAACGCGTCGCGCGCGAAAAGGTAGCCGATCCTCGCCCGCAGCGTCCGGCTCATGGCCGAGCGCAGATAGGACGCGAGCTGCTTGGCCGTGCCTTCGGCGGTCTTGAGCGCGATGTTGCCGGAGAAGCCTTCGGTAACGACCACGTCCACCGTACCGGCGCCGATGTCGTTGCCTTCGACGAAGCCGTGGTAGTTCACCGCCACCCCCTCCTCCCGGAGGATGCGCGCGGCTTCCTTCACTTCCTCGACGCCCTTGATCTCCTCGACCCCGACGTTGAGGAGGCCCACGGTCGGCTCCTCGATGTCGAACAGCACGCGCGCCATGGCCGAGCCCATGATCGCCATCTCGACGAGGCTCTTTGCGGTGGCACCGATGGAGGCCCCCACGTCCAGCACCACCGTCTCGCCCCGCAGCGTCGGCCAGATGGCGGCAATGGCGGGGCGGCTGATGCCGGGCATGGTGCGCAGGTTGAAATTGGCCATGGCCATCAGCGCGCCGGTGTTGCCGGCGGAGACGGCGACGTCGGCCTCATGGACCTTCACTGCGTCGATGGCCTTCCACATGGACGATTTGTAGCGGCCGCGGCGCAGCGCCTGGCTCGGCTTGTCGTCCATGCCCACCACCACCTCGGTGTGGACGATGCGGGAGGCCGCCGCGAGCTTGGGATGGCTTTTCAGAACCTCGCGGACCCGCGTCTCGTCGCCATAGAGGACAAAGGCTGTGTCCGGATGGCGTCCGAGGGAGATTTCCGCTCCGGCAAGGACCGTCTCGGGTCCATGGTCGCCGCCCATGGCGTCGAGGGCGATGCGGACGGCTACGGTCATCTCAGGCGTAAATCCCTGCTTCGATCAAATGGCGGCGGGCTCTGCCCTGGCGGAAAAGGTGTGGGATAAAGAATCCCGGCAAGCATGTCCCGTCGTTACCGTCGCCGTTGCGGCGCGCGGACAATAGCGTGTCGCGGCGGCATCGCAACTGCTTGCGCGGGTAGGGATCGACGCCGAGGGCGAGGAACTCGCACAGCAGCGCGCCAACATCGATCCGCCCGTCCACGATCTCGTCGGGCGGATCGATCCCGTTTTCCTCGTCCTCTTCCGAGCGCACATAGCTGCCGGCGGGAGCGAAATGGACGTCGATCTCCTCGTCGATGGTCGCGTCAAACGGCTCGAGCGTGACACCGCAGGTCTGGCGCACCGTGGCCGTGAGTCGGCCGGAGACGCGTACGCCTTCCTTGCCTTCGGGCACGAGGTGAAGCGCGGCCACGATCCCTTCGGCGTGCAGGACGCCGACGTGACGGGCAAGCGCCGCCGTGGTTTCAGCATCCGGCTCGAGCTTCAGGTGGAGACCAAGTGGCGGGAGGTCCGCGACAAAGATCATGTGGGAATAAGGAAGTTCGCTCATTGTCCGGCCTCCGGCGCAGGCCCGTATTCGGGATTCGGCAGCGCCAGCATGCCCCGGGCGAAAGTTTCAAACGGCGTCTCAGCAAGGCGCTCGGCCGCGGTGCGAACATAGGCCGCGAACGGCTTGGCCGCCGGCGCCGCGCCGTCCGTGCCAAGGATGTTGCGGGCGAGCGCGAGGGCGAGCAGGTCATTTCCGGAGGCGGCCAGCGCGGTATCATATGCCGCAGCACGGCCGTAGAAGGCCTCTCCGACCTTCTTCATCTTCTTCGGAACGGTGAGGTCGCCCACGCCCAGTTCGCGCATCGTGGCGTCCATGTCCGCAGCGAAGGCGTCGAAAATCTCCTGCGACATGGCGCGCGCGATGTCGTCGCCGCCCTTCAGGCGGTGGCAGACGAGGACGGTGTGGAGCACCACCATTTCAAAGCGTCCCTCCAGCGTATCGGGAACGCCGAAGTCAGTGTAGAACTCCGCCCGCCGCGACTGTGCCACGATCGCGCCATACAGGCGCTCGATGGTCTCGCGGGACTTGGCACGCTTTGACGAGCGGAACAGGTTGAGCATTTCGGATCCCGGGCCCAGGTCCGGCGGCAGTTGAACGGGCAAGCGGCGTAACGCGCCCTTGCCCGCATGGCAAGGGGCGGTAGCCGAGGCGGCGCGCCGGGGCGCCGTTCACAAGGACAAAGATGGGGATGCGTGTGGCGTCACTTGACACGAGGCACTGGCACACGAAGACCGAGCGGAACACCTCACGCCGGAGGCTCGGGCTTCCGGCGACCGCCACGCTCCTGCTCGCCGGTATGGCGCTCGCCGGCTGCGACCAGGTGGTGGTGAACGGCACGGGCGGCCAGCTCACCGGCGTCGTTCGCACGTACCAGCGCGGCTATGTGCTGGCCGAGGGCGCGCTTGACCAGGTTCCGGTCGGATCGAGCCAGGAACAGGTGCTGCTCGTGCTTGGCACGCCCTCTACCGTTGCGACCCTGAACGGCGATGCCTTCTTCTACATCTCCCAGACCCAGCAGCGCGTCGCCTTCCTCAAGCCGGAAATCACCGAGCAGAAGGTGCTGGCGGTCTATTTCGACAAGAACAAGCGCGTGACGCGCATCGCCCAGTACGGGCTCAAGGACGGCAAGGTGTTCGACTTCGTGTCGCAGACCACGCCGACCAGCGGCGAGGAGCTGAGCCTCGTCCGGCAGTTGATCGGCCTCATCACCTTCTGACCGTGCACCAGGGCAGGCCCGGCGCGCGGATTGCGCGCCGGGCCGTGACCAGCGCCGTGAATTGCGCTCCCCAGGGCGGGGTGGCGCCCGAACGGCCCCACCCCAGCGCAACGCCCGGAGCGACGAGCCCGAACCGATGGCCAAAACACTCGGACAGGATCTCGCCGCCGCGCTGCGCTTCTATTCCCGCCTGCCCCTGCCGGCGCGGGATGACACCGCCTTCGCCCCCCCCGACATCGACCGCATCGCCTACGCGGTGCCCATCGCCGGTGCCGTGCTCGGCCTGATCGGCGCGCTGGTGCTTATCCTCGCCATGGCGTTGAAGCTGCCGGCGTTTCTTGCCGCCGTGCTGGCGGTGACGGCGCTGGCGCTGGCCACCGGATGCTTCCACGAGGACGGGCTCGCCGATACTGCGGACGGGCTGGGCGGCGGCCGCGACCGCGAGCACAAGCTCGCCATCATGCGCGACAGCCGCATCGGCACCTATGGAGCGACGGCGCTGCTGCTGGGGCTGCTGCTGCGGATCGGTGCGCTGGAGGCGCTCGCCGTCTCGGTCGGCCCACTCCGCGCCGGGCTCGCCCTGATTGCCGGCGAGGCTGCCTCCCGCGCCGCCGGGGTGCTGCTCATCGCCGCGCTTCCCCCTGCCCGTACCGACGGCGCCGGCGCGTCCGTCGGTCGTCCCTCTGAAGCGGCGGCGCTGTCCTGCGGGCTGGTCGCCGCCCTGATCGTCTGCGTGGTAATGGTGGCGGCGTTCGGCACCGGTGCGGCCTTTGCCGGCCTGATCGGGCCGATCCTCGCTCTGCTCGTGATGATGCGCCTCTCCAGCCGGCTCATCGGCGGTCAGACCGGTGATGTTGCTGGCGCCACCCAGCAGGTGGCGGTGATTGTGTTCCTTCTCGGCGTGCTTATCTTCGGCGGACGGTAGGCGATCGGCGATTCCCGCCCCGCCAGCCCGAAGGAGCCGAGCGCACAACCGCGCAGCCATGATTGAACCGTCAGCACCCCGGACCCTTCCAGCGGCGAACGCCATCGTCACGCCCTGCATCAAGCTGTGCGTGGTGGAGCCCTTGAGCGGGCTGTGCATCGGCTGCGGACGAACGCTGCGCGAGATCGGCGGCTGGGCCTCCTTCTCTGCGGAGGCGCGCGACCGGATCATGGCCGTCCTTCCCGAGCGGCTGGCGCGTCTGAAGGAGACGGCGCCGGACGCCTTCATGGAATAGGCCGCCATGCGCAGCGACCGCCTCCTTTGGCTTCTTCTGATCGGCCTGTTCGCCGGCGGCGTCATTCTCGCCGTCAATCATGAACAGGGCGAGGTGGCCGGCATCGACATCAACAAGTTCGGCGCGCTGGTGGGGCAACTTTCCATCGCCGTCTTCGTCGGTGCGGCCGCGTGGTCCATCTTCCGCGGGCGGATCGCCGAATCGCTCATGGCCGCCGCCTTCTGGCTGGTGCTCGCCGCCCTGCTGGCGCTCGGCTACACCTATCGCGATCCCCTCGCGCAGGTTGGCCGCAAGGTGTTGGCCGAGGTGGCGCCGGGCTATGCGGTGAACCTCGCGCAGACCGGCACCAGCAGCGTCGAGGTGACGCGCGGAGCCGGCGGCGACTTCGCGGTGCGTGCCGGGATCAACGGCTCCGGTGTAAGCATGCTGGTCGACACCGGCGCCTCATCGGTCGTGCTGACCCACGAGGCGGCGAAGGCGGTGGGCCTGCCGGTGGATTTCCTGAAGTACGACGTGCCCGTGGACACCGCCGCCGGCCGCACCCGCGCTGCCGCCGTGGTGCTCGACACCATGACCATCGGCAGCATCGTCGAGCGCCATGTGCCGGCTCTGGTGTCGCCGGCCGGCGCGCTGCGCACCAGCCTCCTCGGCATGAGCTTCCTGTCGCGGCTCGAAGGTTTCGAGTTCCGCGGCGACAAGCTCGTGATGCGGGGCGGTAAATGATTGTTCCGCCCCCTGCCCACCTCGGGTAGGCTCGCGGTCAGTCCACAGGCCTGAGCGGCGAAGCTCGATGCGCGTTCCCAGCCCCACGGATCTTCAGAAGGAACGCGCGATCCTGTTCGCGATCCTTCTCGATTTCAGCGTCTTCGTGCCCTACCTCATCACGGTGTGGCGCATCGGCTCCCTGGCCATGCTGGCGGAAATGCTGCGCGGCGGCCTGCTGCTGCTGGTGGAAGGCCTCGCGCTGGTGACGCTGCGCGCCGCCCATCGCGGCCGCCTGTATTTCTACGATTTCGGCATCGGCAAGCTGGAGCGCATGTTTTCGGCCGCCATTGGCGTGCTGCTGCTGCTGGCGGCCGTCTTCATCCTCATCAAGGTGATGGATTCCACCGAATCCGAACCCCTGCCCCCCTTCTGGGTGGCGGCCGCCCTGGGGCTCGTCATCTACAACCTGTTCACGAATCTGGCGCCGCTGGTTCCGCTGTGGCGGGCGACGCGCGCGGGCACGTCCATCATCGTGCTCAGCCAGTTCCGGGCCCGCGTCGCCAAGGCCGTCGCCTCGGTGACCGTGGTGGTGTGTGTCGCCCTCGACGTCCTGTTTCCGCACTCCGAGTTGGGGCTGGCGGCCGACGATATCGGCGGGCTCATCGGCGCGGCCTTCATGCTCGTGATCGGCGGCGGCATGATATCGGAAGCCCTGCCCGACCTGCTGGACCGTGCGCTGGCCGAGCCGTTGCAGATGAAGGTGAATGCCGCACTCGCCGCCTATTTCGATCGCTATGAGCAGCTCATCAGCGTGCGGACGCGCAAGTCCGGCAATGTGGCCCATGTGGAGATCACGGTGGGCTTCGCGCCTGGGCGCACCGTCGCCGACGTCAGTTCGGTGACGGACGCCCTGCGCCAGACCCTGACTGCTGCCATTCCCGATGCCGACGTGGTGGTGATCGCCACGCCCTATGATCCCGCGGCAGAGGCGACCTAGAGCATCTCCAGCCCGACCTTCCGACGCGGCGGGGGAAAGGCCTTGTCGATGGCGGCCAGGTCTTCGGCGTCCAGCACCAGATCGCGTGCGGCGGCGTTCATCTCTACATGCTCGATGTGGCTGGCCTTCGGGATGGCGATCACGTCGCCGCTGCGCATCACCCACGCCAGCGCCACCTGGAAGGGGTCCACCCCGTGCTTCTTGGCCACGCTGCCCAGCGCGCCGCCGCGGGGCAGGCGGGCCTGCTCGATGGGGCTGTAGGCCATGACCGGAATGTGCGCGGCGCGAAGCTCAGGAAAAAGGTCGAATTCCGGCCCGCGGCGGCTGGGGTTGTAGAGCACCTGGTTGGCCGTGCAGGCGGTCCCGCCCCTGATCGCGAGCAGTTCCTCCATGTCGTCCGTGTCGAGGTTGCTCACGCCCCACAGGCGGATTTTGCCCGCCTTCTGCAGCGCCTCGAAACCGGCGACGGTCTCGGAGAGGGGATGGTTGCCGCGCCAGTGAAGAAGATAGAGGTCGATCATGTCAGTCTTCATCCGCTTCAGGCTGCGCTCGCAGGCGGCGGCGACGCCGGCCCGGCTGGCATTGTGCGGATAGACCTTGCTGACGAGGAACACCTCATCCCGTCGCCCGGAGATCGCCTCCCCTACCACCTCCTCGGCGCCGCCATCGGCATACAATTCCGCCGTGTCGATGAGCGTCAGGCCGAGGTCGATGCCCCGCCTCAGGGCCTTGGCCTCCGTTGCGCGCGCCGTCGAGCGCTCACCCATGTACCAGGTGCCCTGGCCGAGGGCGGGCACGGTCTCGCCATTGGGAAGGGTCACGGTCTTGGTCATGGGCGGTTCCTCGGGACTGCGTTCCGCTGGCGGGTTTGCGGGCGACCATAGCGGTTGCTTCCGGGAGGTCTAGAGCCGGCCTGCGGCAGGCGGACGCTGCGTAGATTCACGCGCTTGACCCATTCTGCCGCGTTGCACACAAGCGTGACATGGGCATCGGGTTGGGATTCAAAGGCTTGCGGGTGGCCGCTGCGGCACTGTTCGTGCTGGCGCAGCTGACGCTCGGGTTTGCCCATCAGCCAGTCGCCCTGCCCTCCTCCGAAGCGCCGGTCGATCTTGCGGCCTATGCGCTGCCGGACGGGACGCTTCCGGACCTCTGCCTCGACGGTGGAGACGCGGGAACGGTTCTCAAGGCGCACCCCTGCGACGCCTGCGTGCTCACATCGGCGTCCGGCCTTGCCGCCGAGCCGCAACCCGCGCTGGCGGCGCCCGATGCGCGGCTTATTGCGCGCCTCGCCCTGCGCACCGATCGCCGGACGGGCGAGGAGGCCCGTGGCCCGCAGGCCCGCGGGCCTCCCAGTGACGTGACCCAGAGCTGAGCCGGCGCGGGAGCCATCCCGGCGCCTCCGGTCCCTGCCGCTGACGCGGCCTTTCGGGTTTTCGTCCATGTCAGATACGCAATCTCACGCGCCGTCGGAGGCGCTTGCGCGCGCCCGCGCCGCCATGTCGGCCGAATTCGGCACCGCCACCGGCACCGCGTTCGATCCGGCGCTCCGCGCGCCGCGCCGCCTCTATCACACCAACGGCTACAACCCGCCCCGCCCCATCGAGGCGGCCGCCCGGCGCGGCTGGTCGGGCCGGTGCCCGGCCTGCGGCGAGGGTGCCCTGTTCGAACGCTGGATGCAGGTCTCGCAGACGTGCTCCCATTGCAACGAGGCGCTGGGCCATGCCCGCGTCACCAATGCCGTGCCGGTGCTCGCCATCCCCCTTGCGCTGCTGGCTGGCTCGCTCGTGGGCGGCATTTTGGAACTGCTC
>JAYSCE010000048.1:0-13863 GCA_041915035.1 Xanthobacter sp. | reverse complement strand
TAGGCTTCCTTGAAGCCCTTCGGCGTGCGCACCACGCCGTTCTCATAAGTGCAGCCTTCAAGGTCGCCGGACTGGTTGAGCGGCGCGAGCACCTCGGTGACGAACTTGCCCGCCTCTTCCAGCACCGCATCGATGAGATCGGGCGAAAGCTCCTCCAGCCCCTTGAGCTTGCTCAGCTCCTCGCTGCCGTGCAGCTCGTGGAGGACGAAGCGCATGTCGCGCAGCGGGGGGGTATAGACCTGCATGGCGTTGGCTCCCGTTTTGGTTTCCGCCTTTGCACGCGCCGGCCTTCTGGCCAGGGGCAGGGGGCGAACTGTATGTAACCGTCGTCGCCCTCCGGCTTGACCGGAGGGCCCATCTCGCCGTTTTCCGGAGCCCGCCGCGTCATCCCGGCCGGGCCATGGGCCCTCCGGTCAAGCCGGAGGGCGACGGCGCTCGCGCCCCTCAGTTCCTCAGGGGCCGGCCGGTTTCGAGCACATGCTCGATGCGGTCCAAAGTGGCGGGGGTGCGGATGAGCTTCATGAAGCCCTCCCGCTCCAGCTCCAGCACCCGCGCTGCCGGCACCGGGGCGATGTGGTCCGCGTCGCCGCCGGTGAGCACTTCCGCCAGCGCAGAAGAGACCACCTTGTCGTGCTTCGTCGCCATGCCGCGCTTGGCGAAGCCTTCCACGGCCATGTCCATGGCCACCTTGCCGGAGGGACCGGGCAGGAAGAACTCCACGGGCTTGGGCGGCGTGTATCCTTCCACCATGGACAGGGCCTTGGCCTTGGCGTCGGCCAGGAGCCGATCGCGGTTCATGGTGATGCCGTCGCCCTCGCGCAGGAACTTCAGCTCCTTCGCCTCGGCGGCGGACTTGGCGACGGTGGCGGTTGAGACGGTCTCGAACACCTTCGAGGGGGCCGGCATGGGTCCCTTCGGGAATTTCGGGTCGGCCGCCCAACGCTCCAGCATGGCGGTGCAGCCGCCCCAGGCGGGGAGCACGCCCACACCGCATTCGACCAGTCCGATGTAGCTCTCGGCATGCGCCTGAACCGCACTGACATGCAGCAGGATCTCACACCCGCCGCCGAGGGCCATGCCGGACGGCGCCGCCACCACGGGGAAGGGCGCGTACTTCACATCCTGATAGGTCTTCTGCCCGGTGGCGACCAGCTTCTCGACTTCGCCAAACGCGCCGATGTTGCAGGCGAACAGCGCAAGGCCGAGATTGGCGCCGACGGAGAAGTTCGAGCCCTCGTTATAGATGACGAGCGCCTTGTACTTGTCCTTCACCAGCTTCAGCGCCTTTGCGAGCATCGTGATGATGCCCTCGTCCAGCGAATTGCTCTTGGAGGTGAATTCCAGGCACACGACACCATCGCCGATATCCCACAGCGCGGCCGAGCCGTTCTTGGCCAGCGGCTGGGACTTCAGCTTGATGTCCGCGAGCAGCAGCACACCCTCGGGGCGCACGATGTCGCGATAGGTTCCGTCGAGCCCAAGGTATTGGCGCTGGCCGTTTTCAACCCGGTAGAAAGGGGTATCGGCGGCAAGCGCCAGCAGCGGCGGCACCTCTTCCCCGTCCACCTTCAACAGCTCGATCAGGCGCGCCGCGCCGATCTTGTCGATCAGCTCGAACGGACCGGATTTCCAATTATATCCCAAGCGCATGGCATCATCGATGGAGACGATGTCATCCGCTGCCTCGGGCACCAGCCGGGCGGCATAGGCCAGCGTCCGCACCATCACCGCGCGGGCATAGCGTCCGCCTTCTCCGGGGGCGGAGAGGAGGGCGAAGAGATCCCGGCCGCCGCCGTCCTCAAGCTCCGCTACCTGGGCCTTCGCCTGCGGGCGATAGGCGCCGGTGGAGAGGTCGATGGCTTCCTTCAGCTTCTGCCCGCCGTCACGGTTGAGGCGGTAGAAGCCGCCCTTGCCCTTGCGGCCGGTGTAGCCGGTCGAGATCATTTTCTCGATCAGCGGCTCGTCGCGCAGCGTTGCATGAAAAGGATCGGTGGCCGGCAGCGCCCGCTTCAGCGAGCCCTGGACGTGGGGCATCAGGTCGAGGCCCACGAGGTCGATGAGGCCGAACACGCCGGTCTTGGGGAAGCCGAAAGGCCGGCCCATCACCGCGTCCGCGTCCTCGACCTTCATGCCCAGCGCGAAGGCCTCGCCCACCGCCAGCTGCAGCCAGTAGGTACCGAGGCGGTTGGCGATGAAGCCGGGGGTGTCATTGCACGTCACCACGGTCTTGCCGAGCTTCACGTCGGCGAAGCGGGCGACGGCAGCCACCGTGTCCGGGTTGGTCTCCGGACCAGCAACGATCTCCAGCAGCCGCATGTAGCGGGGCGGATTGAAGAAATGGGTGATGAGGAAATCGCGGCGGAAGCTCTCGGGTAGTCCCGCCGTGAGGTCCGCCAGCGGAATGGTGGAGGTGTTGGAGGAGACCGCCGAGCCCGGCCGGCGCGCCGCCTCGATCTTGGCGTACAGCGCCTGCTTGAGGTCGAGCCGCTCGATGATCGCCTCGATAATGAGGTCGCAGTCGGCGATGTCGGCGAGGTTGTCCTCGATGTTGCCGGGCTTCACCAGCTTCGCCGCGGCCTTGGACATGAAGGGCGCGGGATCGGCCTTCAGCAGCTTCTCCACTGCCTTCTCAGCGATGACGTTCCGGTTGCTCGCGCCTTCGGGAATGATGTCGAGGAGCAGCACCTCCACGCCCGCATTGGCCACGTGGGCGGCGATGCCGGCACCCATGACGCCGGCGCCGATGACGGCGACTTTCCTGATTTCAAAAGACATCCGCCCCTCCTCAGACGCGCTCGAGGATGGTGGCGATGCCCTGTCCGCCGCCGATGCACTGAGTGGCGAGGGCATATTTGCCGCCCTCGCGCTTCAGCAGCGACGCCGCCTTGCCGACGATGCGCGCGCCTGTGGCGCCGAGGGGATGGCCGAGGGCGATGGCGCCGCCGTCGAGGTTCAGCACCTCGTCCTTGATCCCCAGCTCCCGCTGGCAGGCGAGGGCCTGCGAGGCGAAGGCCTCGTTCAGCTCCACCACCTCGATCTCCGACACGTCGATGCCGGCGCGGGTAAGCGCCTTCTTGGTCGCGGCGACGGGGCCGATGCCCATGATCTCCGGCGCACAGCCCGCGACCGCCACGCTGCGAATGCGGGCGAGGGGGATAAGGCCGTTCTTGTGCGCATAATCCTCCGAGCACACCAGCACGGCCGAGGCGCCATCGGTGAGCGGCGAGGAGGTGCCGGCTGTCACCGTGCCATGTTCGTCGAAGGAAGGCTTGAGGCCGGCGAGGGCTTCGAGCGTGGCGTCGCGGCGGATGCAGCCGTCCTGGTCCACGGTCTTGTTGACCTTGCCATTGGCCTTGATGGCGACGATCTCGTCCTTGAAGTGCCCTTCCGCCTCGGCCTTGGTCGCCTTCTGGTGGCTCTTGAGGGCGAAGGCGTCCTGGTCGGCGCGGGTGATCTGCCACTTGGCCGCGACGTTCTCGGCCGTGTCGCCCATGCCCATGTAGGCCTGCGGCATGGACTTCGCGAGCGCGGGGTTGGGCATGATGTTGAAGCCGGTCATGGGCACCCGGCTCATGCTCTCGATGCCGGCGCAGATGAACACCTCGCCGGCGCCGAGCTGGATCTGCCCGGCGGCATTGTGAACCGACTGCATGGAGGAGCCGCAAAAGCGGTTCAGCGTCACGCCGGCGACACTTTCCGGCAGCCCGGCGATCATCCCGATGAGGCGGGCGACGTTCAATCCCTGCTCGGCCTCGGGGAAGGCGCAGCCGACGATCAGGTCCTCGATGTCCTCGGGCTTCACGCCGGTACGGGCGACGAGATCGGCCACCACCTGGGCGGCGAGATCATCGGGGCGCACGCGCGCCAGATCACCCTTCCTGGCGAGGGTGAAGGGCGAGCGGGCATAGCCTGCAATCACGACGTTGCGCATCGGCGCGTTCATTGGGCTCTCCTGCCTGTCCATTGTTGTCGTCCGCCGCTTTGGTGCGACGGATATTCTTGGCGTCCGCCACCACTCGGAGCAGTGGCTTGGCCTTGCGGCCGGTCCTCGGGACATGGGTGAGCGATCCGCGCGAATGGAAAATCCGCCCGGGGAACACCCACGGAAAACTCAGGATGGCCTGCGTTCCACCCGGCTGCGGGGCCGGATGGCGCGGGCCTAGCTGGCGGCCTTCTGGTCGCCGGTCTCGCCGGCGAGGGCAGACAGAGCCTGCTCCTCGATGTCCTTCAGCTCGATAATGGTTTCCTCGAGGGCGAGGCGCTGGTCCTCCAGCATCTCAAGGCGATCCTGCACCTGCTTGAGCAGCAGGCGGATCTGCTCTCCCTGGCTCGGGTCGAGGTCGTAGAGGTCCAGGTAATCCTTGATCTCGCGCAGCGAGAAACCGAGGCGTTTGCCGCGCAGGATCAGCGCCATGCGGGCGCGGTCGCGCTTGGTGTAGACGCGCATGGTGCCGGCGCGGCGGGGGGTGATGAGCCCCTTGTCCTCGTAAAATCGGATGGTGCGCGGCGTGACCGAGAGATCCCGCGCCAACTGCGTGACGGTAAAGAACGTGTCGGTCAGAGCGGGCGCGCCGCCACGTTTGCCAGAGGATGCCACCGGTTCACCTATACGTCACTCAGTCGCCCTGAAGATACATGCTTTGACCTTCTCCGCAAGACCCGTTTGGCAGATGACGGAACGGTTGCCGCTTCACAAGCGACGGAGCCGAAGCGCGCCATAAGCCGGTGGATAGACGCCCCCCCGCATGCCGAGATTTCTGGACAGCCGCGCTGTCGCTTCGGCACTGTTGCAGCGGCGCAACGCCCCTCGACTTCCCCAGCGTCGAGAGCCGGTACGCTGCAGGAAGCCGGTTGACGGATCATTCGCGAACGGCATGCTGGGTGACGTATAGGGCACCGTTAAAACGTATAGTGCACCGCAGCGTGCCGGGCCCGGAGGAAAACAGGCTAGGAGGGGGTATCCATGACGATGCACAAGCGGGCCAGGGCCAGTTACGGGTGGTCGCGGCGCATGGCTCCAGTGCTTGCCATTCCCGCATTCGCGATTCCCGTCGTCCTGACGGCGGGGGCGGCCGAGGCCGGCGGCTTCGGACTGCGCGAGCAAAGCTCCTATTACCAGGGCACGTCTTTCGCTGGCACGGCGGCCGGCGGCGACGGCCTCGCCTCCATGTTCTGGAACCCCGCGGCCATCAGCTTCAATCCCGGGCTGAACGTCGAAGGCAACGTCACCTATATCGCGCCGCACGCCTCCATCGACGTGTTCGCGGCCGGAGCGCCCATCACCGGCACCAGCCTCGGCAATGTCGGTGTGAGCGACATGGTGGACAACGGCACCCTGCCGACCTTCTTCGCCACATATGCGTGGGACAGGTGGGCGATCGGTTTCGGCGTCACCTCTCCATACGGTCTCGTCACCGACGCGCCGTGCAGCTGGTCCGGCCGCTATTACGGCTGCTACAGCAGCATCTTCGACATGAACGCCCAGCTCTCGGTGGCCTACAAGCTCACCGACTGGATGACCATCGGGGGTGGCCTTAACGTCAATTACATCAACGCCAAGCTCACCAACGCGCAGTTCGCGGGCTTCGCGCCGCCATCCAACAATCTTTATGCGCAGGTCAACGGCGACGATATCGGCTACGGCATCAATCTCGGCGTGCTCTTCACGCTGGCGCCCGGAACGACTCTCGGCATCGGCTACAAGTCCCAGATCTCGCAGACCCTCAACGGCATGCTGGACGTGTCCGTTGCCAACATCATTCCGGTCAAGAGCGTCAATGCGACGGCTGGCCTGACATTGCCCGACCAGGTCACCGCCTCGTTCCGGTCGAAGCTCGATCCCCAGTGGACCGTGCTCGGCACGGTGGAGTGGACCAACTGGTCGACCGTCCAGGAACTCACCGTGAAGGCCTACGGCCTGCCGGTCAGCACCCTCGACCTCCAGTGGAACGACGGCTGGTTCTTCTCCGGCGGCGTCGAATACCAGTGGGATCCCAAGCTCGCCCTGCGCGCCGGTATCGGCTACGAGCTGACCCCCGTGCCCGATTCCACCCGCTCGCCGCGCCTGCCCGACACCAACCGCTTCTGGCTCTCGGGCGGCTTCACCTACAACTTCTCGTCTCAGTTCTCGGCGGACTTCGCCTACACCCACATCTTCGGCGAGACGAGCCCGATCCTCCTCACCCCCGCCGATCCGGCCAACGCCCTGGGCGGAACGCTGGTTGGCCAGGTCAGCAACGGCTACGTGGACATTATCTCCGTGGGCCTGCGCTACAAGTTCGATGCGCCCCAGGCGGCGGCCCTCATCACCAAGTAGGGCCTGCGTAATCCCGGCGGCGTTCGCGCCGCCGGTTTCCGCGTAGCGGACCCGGCACAATCCGCCTTTCCGGCGCAATCGCGCGCCAGCATTCTTGAATCACGGCGTTGCTGACCCAACGTCGGAGATCACGCGGCCGGCTTGTCCAAGAAAAAAGAAGAGCGTCGGCGCAGGAGGGACATCATGCTCCATCGAACCGATGCGGCGCCGGTCGCCATCTCGCCCGTTCCCGAGATCCTGGACGCCAGCGTCGCCGCCCACGGCATGAAGCCGGCGCTGAGTTTCCTCGGCCGCAAGTGGACCTATGCGGAGGTCGGGGCCACGGTGGACAGGGTCGCGGCGGGGCTCCAGGCCATGGGGGTTCGCAAGGGCACCCATGTGGGCCTGTGTCTGCCCAACACGCCCTATTCCGTCATCTTCTTCTTCGCGGTGATGAAGGCCGGCGGCACGGTGGTGAACTTCAGCCCGCTTTATGTGGAGCGCGAGCTGAGGCACCAGATCCGCGATTCCGGGACCACCATCATGGTGGTGCCCGACCTCAAGCTCATCCATTCCCGCGTGGTCGCGGTGGCGCACGAGGCGGGGCTGAAATCCATCGTCGTCTGCCCCATGGCAGGCATCCTGCCGTTTCCCAAGGGACTGCTCTTCAACCTGTTCAAGCGCAAGGAGAAGGCGGTCTACAGCACCGGCGACGGACTGCATGTGGAGTACGCGTCCCTCCTGAAGCACGCCGACCGCCCCGAGCCGGTGGAGGTCGACCCGGCCAGGGACCTCGCGGTGCTGCAATACACCGGCGGCACCACGGGCGTGCCCAAGGGCGCCATGCTCACCCACGCCAACGTCTCCGCCAATGCCCGCCAACTGGTCCAGCATGCCGAATGCGAGCGCATCGGGGTGAAGCGGGTGCTGGGGGTGCTGCCCCTGTTCCACGTCTTCGCCATGCAGACGGTGATGCTGATTCCCATCTGCCTCGGTGCCGAGATCATCCTGGTGCCGCGCTTCAACCTCATGTCGCTGCTCGACGACATCGAGCGCGAGAAGCCCACCATGTTCCCCGGCGTGCCGACCATCTACGCCGCTATCAACAATGTGGGGGACATCGAGAAGCGCGACCTCTCCTCCCTCACGCTTTCCATCTCGGGCGGCGCGCCGCTTCCGCTAGATGTGCGCACGCGCTTCCAGGAACTTACCGGCTGTCCTTTGGTAGAGGGCTATGGCCTCTCCGAAAGCTCGCCGGTGGTGAGCGCCAATCCGCCGCTCGGCCTCGTCAAGGACGGCTCCGTGGGCACCGCATTGCCCGAGACGGTGATCGAGATCCGCGACCTCGCCGATTCCACCCGCCTGATGCCGGTGGGCGAGAAGGGCGAGGTGTGCCTGCGCGGGCCGCAGGTGATGGCGGGCTACTGGAACCGCCCGGACGAGACGGCCGCCGTCTTCGTCGATGGGGCGCTTCGCACCGGCGACGTCGGCTATCTCGACGAGGACGGCTATCTGTTTCTCGTGGATCGCATCAAGGACGTGATTCTCTGTGGCGGCTACAATGTCTATCCGCGGATGATCGAGGAGGCGCTCTACCTCCATCCGGCGGTGGCCGAGGCGGTGGCCATCGGCATTCCCGACAGCTATCGCGGCCAGGCGCCCAAGGCCTTCGTCACCCTGCGCCAGGGCGCCGAGGCGACACCGGCCGAGCTGATGGAGTTCCTTTCCGCCCAGATCTCGAAGATCGAGATGCCCAAAGCCGTCGAGATTCGCGAGAGCCTGCCGAAGAGCGTGGTGGGCAAGCTCTCCAAGAAGGAACTGGTGGAAGAGGAGCGGCAGCGCGCCGCCGGAGCTTGAAAGGGGCAACGCGCCCCCCGCCCATACTTGCCTATCAGGCCCACCTCGTGTATGTGCCCGACCCATTCCGCACGCGGACACAGGCCAGATCGGCCATCCGGTGCCTATCGCCATTGGCGAAGGTACGTCCGCGGAGGCTCAACCGGAGAATACCAAAGTGGCTCTTCCCGACTATTCGATGCGTCAGCTCCTCGAAGCTGGCGTGCACTTCGGACATCAGTCCCACCGCTGGAACCCCAAGATGGCCCCGTACATCTTCGGCGTTCGCAACAACATCCACATTCTCGACCTGTCGCAGACCGTGCCGGCGCTCCACCGCGCCCTCCAGGCCGTGTCCGACACCGTGGCTCAGGGCGGCCGCGTGCTTTTCGTCGGCACCAAGCGCCAGGCGCAGGAGCAGGTGGCGGACGCCGCCCGCCGCTCCGCCCAGTATTATGTGAACTCCCGCTGGCTCGGCGGCATGCTCACCAACTGGAAGACCATCTCCAACTCCATCGCCCGGCTGAAGAAGCTGGAGGAGATGCTGGCCGCCCCTGAGGCGTCTTCCGGCTACACCAAGAAGGAGCGCCTGACGCTCTCCCGTGAAAAGGAGAAGCTGGACAAGGCGCTCGGCGGCATCCGCGACATGGGTGGCCTGCCGGACCTCCTGTTCGTGATCGACACGAACAAGGAAGACATCGCTGTCAAGGAAGCGCAGCGCCTCGGTATCCCGGTGGCGGCCATCCTCGACACCAATTGCGATCCTGACGGCATCGCCTATCCGGTCCCGGGCAACGATGATGCCGGCCGCGCCATCCAGCTCTATTGCGACCTCGTCGCCCGCGCGGCCATCGACGGCATCGGCCGCGGTCACAGCGATCTCGGCTACGACGTGGGCGCCGAAGAGGCCCCGCTCGTCGAGGACCTGCCGGCCGAGACCAGCGTGTGGTCGTCGTTCGAGCCCCTCTCCGGTCCGCGCGGCGTCGCCGACGACCTGAAGAAGCTCACTGGCGTGAGTCCCGAGATCGAGCAGAAGCTCAACGATCTCGGCGTGTTCCACTTCGGCCAGGTGGCGGGCCTCGATGCCGTCGACGCCCACCGCATCGGCGAAGAAGTGGGCCTGCCCGGCCGCGTGGACGGCTGGGTTGCCCAGGCCAAGGAGCTGTCTGCCGAGGTCGAGTGACACCCGTCACCGTCCTTGTCGCAGATCTGAAAACGAATCGAGAGTAATGGGGCGCGCACCGCGCCCCCACGGCCGGCTCGGGCGCACCGTGGCCGGCCGTGGCGCGAGAAGAAGGGATTGAACATGGCTGCGATCACCGCCGGGCTCGTGAAGGAACTGCGCGACAAGACCGGCGCAGGCATGATGGACTGCAAGTCCGCGCTCACCGAGACGAACGGCGACGTCGAGGCTGCCATCGACTGGCTGCGCAAGAAGGGCCTCGCCAAGGCCGCCAAGAAGGCCGGCCGCGTGGCCGCCGAAGGTCTGGTGGCTGTCGAGTCCTCCGGCCACTACGCCGCCGCCGTCGAGGTGAATGCCGAGACCGACTTCGTGGCGCGCAACCCGGACTTCCAGGCGTTCGTACGTGAGGTGGCCAAGGTCGCCCTCAACACGGACGGCTCGGTGGAGGCCGTCGCCGCCGCCAAGTTCCCGGGCGAGGACGTCACCGTCGCCGACCGCCTGACCGCGCTCATCGCCACCATCGGCGAGAACATGACGCTCCGCCGCTCGGTGAAGCTCACGGTCTCCAAGGGCGTGATCGCGTCCTACGTCCACGGCGCTGTGGTCGAGGGCCAGGGCCGCATCGGCGTACTGGTGGCGCTCGAGTCCGAAGGCGACGTGGAGAAGCTCTCCACCCTCGGCCGGCAGATCGCCATGCACGTGGCGGCCCTCAACCCGCTGGCGCTCGACGCCTCCGGCATCGACGAGAGCACCATCGCCCGCGAGAAGGCCATCCTGCTCGAGAAGCACCAGGGCAAGCCCGCCAACGTGCAGGACAAGATCGCCGAAAGCGGCATGAAGAGCTTCTTCAAGGAGAACACCCTCCTCGACCAGCCCTTCGTGCATGACGGCTCCAAGTCCGTGTCGCAGGTGCTGAAGGAGGCCGAGGGCCAGGTCGGCGCGCCGGTCAAGCTCACCGCGTTCGTGCGCTACGCGCTCGGCGAGGGCATCGAGAAGGAAGAGACCGACTTCGCGGCCGAGGTGGCCGCCGCCGCCGGCCAATCCTGATCGCAGGCGGGGAGGGGGCTCCCATGACCGCCATCTCCGACGACTCGGACTATCCGGAACCCCCGGCGCCCTTCGCGGCGCCGGGACTGCCTTATCCCCGCATCCTGGTGAAGGTCTCCGGCGAGGCGCTGATGGGCGCAGAGCCCTTCGGCCTGCACCCGCCGACCGTAGCCCGCATCGCCCGTGACCTCGTCGCCGCCCGTGCGGCGGGGTGCGAGGTGGCGGTGGTCGTCGGCGGCGGCAACATCCTGCGCGGTGCGCGGGTGGCCGACGAGAATCTCGACCGTGCCACCGCCGACCACATGGGCATGCTCGCCACCGTCATGAACGGCCTCGCGCTGGAGCGGGCCATCGAGGCGGCCGGTGCCCCGGCGCGAACCCTTTCCGCCATTCCCATGCCGACGGTGTGCGAGCCCTACGCCCGCCAGCCGGCCATGCGGCACCTGCGGCGCGGCCGCATCGTCGTGCTCACCGGCGGAACGGGAAATCCCTATTTCACCACCGACACCGGTGCCGTGCTGCGCGCGGCCGAGCTCGACTGCGACGCGGTGCTGAAGGCTACCAACGTCGACGGCGTCTATTCCGCCGATCCCAAGCTCGATCCCTCGGCCACCCGCTATGACCGCATCACCCACGACGAGGCGCTGTCCCGCGACCTCAAGGTGATGGATGCTGCAGCGTTCGCGCTTGCCCGCGAAGCGGCCTTGCCGATAATCGTGTTTTCCATCCGCGAGCCCGGCGCCATCGCCACGGCTGCGATGGGGGAGGGGCGCGTCACGGTCGTCGCGCCCTGATCCGGCGAGATCGACCGCGGCTTGAGGATTTCCGGAAGGACAGGGGGCGCTGTCGACGGATGAAGGCAGACGGCTCGGTCCGAGGCATAAACCTCGGGCGAGAGCTACGAACGGCACGGTCACCGAATTGCCGTGTCGTGCTGTCATCTCCGAACAAGCTGCCACCCCGACCAGGCTCCAACCGCCGCGCCTTTCCTGTCGGGACAGCGCCAATGCATGGAATCCGAAACGTTTCCGTGCGATTGAAGCGTGCCCGCGATCTTGAAGACAGAGGATAGTCATGACCACCGGGACCTTCGACATGGCCGATATCAAGCGCCGCATGCAGGGCGCTGTCGGCGTGCTCAGGGACGAGCTGGGCGGCCTTCGCACCGGCCGCGCTTCGGCCAGCCTGCTCGAGCCGATCACCATCGAGGCCTACGGCGCGCGGATGCCGCTGAACCAGGTGGCCACCGTCTCCGTCCCCGAGGCCCGCATGCTCTCCGTGCAGGTGTGGGACCGCGGCATGGTGAACGCCGTCGAGAAGGCGATCCGCGATTCGAATCTCGGCCTCAATCCGGCGACGGAAGGCCAGGTGCTGCGCCTGCGCATCCCTGAACTCAACCAGGAACGGCGCCAGGAACTCGTCAAGGTTGCGCACAAATATGCCGAGGCCGCCCGGGTCGCGGTACGTCATGTGCGTCGGGACGGGATGGACCTGCTGAAGAAGCTGGAAAAGGACAGCGAGATGGGGTCCGATGAGCTGGAGCGCCTCTCCAAGGACGTCCAGAAGGCGACCGACGAGACCATCGCCGACATCGACCAGACGCTCGCCCAGAAGGAAAAGGAAATCCTCTCCGTCTGAGGGACGCGGCAGCGCGAGGCCACGGACGTGATTGGCACGCGGGTGATTGGGGACGCGGTTGGCCGGCGCCGGTCGGTCGCCACGGTTTGAGAACCAACGCGGTTTGAGGACGAAGGTGTGAGCCCTGAGCAAGCCATGACCGTGCGCGCCGCAAGCGAGACCGCCGCCCCCGGCCGGACGTCGTCAGCTGCGCCGGCGGCCGCCGGTCAGCCGACGCCCGCCGGGGCGCCGCGGTGCGTTCCGGTCCACGTCGGCGTGATCATGGACGGCAACGGCCGCTGGGCGACCTCGCGCATGCTGCCGCGGGTGGAAGGGCATCGCCGCGGCGTGGAGGCCCTGCGCCGCTGCGTGCGCGCGGCCCGCGAGATCGGTATCCGCTTCCTCACCATCTACAGCTTCTCCGCGGAGAACTGGTCGCGTCCCGTCACCGAGGTGACGGAGTTGATGCGGCTGCTGAAGTTCTTCCTGCGGCACGATCTCGCCGAGCTGAATTCTGCCAATGTGCGGGTGAAGGTGATCGGCGAGCGGGTGGGGCTGGCCCCCGACATCCGGCAATTGCTGGACGATGCCGAGGCACTGACCTGCACCAATACGGGGCTGACGCTGGTCGTCGCCTTCAATTATGGCGCACGCCAGGAGATCGCTTCTGCCGTGGCGCGCATCGCGGCGGACGTCGCGGCCGGGCGGGTGAAGCCCGAGGACGTGGACGTGGAGATGATTTCCCAGCGGCTCGAAACCGCCGGCATCCCCGATCCCGACCTCATCGTGCGCACCTCCGGCGAACAGCGGCTGTCGAATTTCCTGCTCTGGCAGGCCGCCTATTCGGAGTTCGTGTTCCTGCCCATCTACTGGCCTGACTTCGACAAGGCCGCCCTCATCGCGGCCATCGACGAATATGCCCGGCGCGACCGGCGGTTCGGCGGCGTGACGCCTCGCCCCGGACCCTGACCCACGTGCATTTCGGCTCCGATCTCGGGCATCGCACCCTTTCCGCCCTCGTGCTTGTGCCGGTGGTGCTCGCAGCCGCGTGGTATGGCGGTATCCCATTTGCCGTGCTGTGGGTGGCTGCCGGGCTTCTCGTTCTCAACGAATGGGCGGTCATTGCGCGTCTCGATCATCGCCCGGCCTATCTCGGCCTCGGCGGCCTCGGCATCGTTGTCGGCGGCATTCTGGCGGTAACATCCGACCCCACCTGGGCCTTCAGCGCCGCCGTTTTCGGCGCGGCCGCTTGCACCCTTGCGGTGCCGCGGCAGAGTGCGTGGGCTATGGCCGGGGTGCTCGCGGCCGCCAGCGCGGCGCTTCCGGTGGTGATTCTGCGAGGAAGCTCGCCGCTGGGCCTTTCCGCGGTGCTCTATCTGTGCGCGATCGTCTGGGCGACGGACATCTTCGCCTATTTCACGGGCCGTGCGCTGGGTGGGCCGAAGCTGTGGCCGCGGGTGTCGCCGAACAAGACGTGGTCCGGCGCCATCGGGGGAACGGTGCTCGCCACCCTCTGCGGCCTCGGCGTCGCCTACGCCTCCGGCGCGCCGGCCCTGTTGCCGCTCGCCGGCCTCTCCCTCCTGCTCAGCATCGTCAGCCAAGCTGGCGACCTCGCGGAATCGGCGGTGAAGCGCCTGTTCGGCGTGAAGGATGCGAGCCGGCTTATTCCCGGCCATGGCGGGCTGCTTGACCGGCTGGACGGCTTTGCCGCCGCAGCCCTGCTGGCGGTCGTCGTCGCCGTGCTCCGCAATGCGGGCGACCCGGCGGCCGGACTGCTTTTGTGGTAGGACGCTCCCCATGAAACGTCTTTCCGTGCTCGGGGCCACCGGCTCCATCGGCCACAGCGTGCGCAAGGTGCTCGCGGATGCGCCCGGCCTCTTCGCGA
>JAYSCE010000047.1:10946-13945 GCA_041915035.1 Xanthobacter sp. | reverse complement strand
CCGGAAGGGCGCCCAGCCGGGCGACGCCCACCTCGCCGGATGGGCGCTGCACGACGGCGCGGTGGTGAGCTGGCTCGATGCCTTCCTCGCCACTGTCTTCGGTTCGGAGGATGGGCGGGCGGTCGTCGTCGGGGAGGGGGAGTTTGGTGGTAACGGAGGGGGTGTTCGGGACTGACATCGCCGAACGGCACCGATACCCCACCTGAACCGGTCCCGAACGGCACCGATATCGCCGCTGACACTCCGGGTGTCAGCCGGCCGTCACACCCCCCTCATGTGGCTGCGCTAGTGTCCCTCGAAAAATCGCGAGGGGGATAAATCCATGGACGCGCGCACGCCTTTCCCCGCCATCCGCGGCATCGGATATTCCATCCGCACCACGTCGCCGGAGTTCGACGACCTCCCCGCCGCCCTCGACGAGGCCGAGGGCCTGGGCGTTGATTTCGTTGAGCTTCCCGCCTTCGCCTGGACGCTGGTGGTGGACGGAAGGGTGCGGGAGGACCGCCTCGACCGGCTCGTCGCCGCCACCCGCGACCGCCCCTTCGGCTACACGGTCCACGGGCCACTGGCCATCAACCTCATGTCCCCCAAGGAGCGCCTCCCCCGCCACGAGGCTCTCCTGGACGCCATGATCTCCATAGCCGGCTCACTAGGCGCCCCCCACCTCGTCCTCCACACCGGTTGCGTGCGGGGAGAGGATGATGTGGCCGTGGCCTATGAGCGCCAGCGCAACGCCCTGCTGCGGGCCGGCGACAAGGCCGGCGCGGCAGGTGTAACCCTTTGCGTGGAAAACATCTTCCGCTACGAATCCATGCGTGAGACGGCGCTGCCCTCCCGCCTCGCCGGGGAGCTGGACGCCATCGATCACCCCCACGTCCGCGCCACCCTGGACGTGAGCCACGCCCTCCTGCGCTCCACCGACGCCCGGGTGGATTTTGCCGCCGAGATCGCCGCTTTGGCCCCCTATGCCCGCCATGTCCATGTCCACGAAAGCTTTGGCAGGCCTCAGGAAAGCTGGGCCATCGACGACGCCGAGCGGGCCGGCCTCGGCGAGGGCGACCTGCATCTGCCCCTCGGCTGGGGCGGCATCGATTGGGACCTCGTCGCCCGCCGCTGCGCCTTCCCGGCCGGCACCATCGTGAATCTGGAGCTGAACCGCCGCTACTGGCGCGAGCTGCCGGACCAGATCGTGCGCCTGCGCGCCCTCGCCGAGACCTTCGCCAGCCGCGCCGGCGCCCCCGCCTGAGTTGGGTGCGGTGCGGCGGGGGCCGGCCGCCTGATGCCGCAGCGCACACTCATGCCTTTGATTTGATGCGCCTTTTTATGCGCGCCGGTGCTCCCCTCCGGCACCAAATCGACTAGCTTGGCGGTGAAGGAGTCCGCCCATGCCCGTCGCCACCAAGCCCGAATACAAGTCATCCCCGCAGCCGGAAGGCGGTGCGGATGGCCTGTTCATGTCCTCCAGCACCCGAGCGCTGCTGAAGCGGTGGAGCGTTTTCATCGCCGTGACGGTGATCGCGCTCATCAGCCTCCTCCTCTCTTTTGCTTCGCATCAGGCCTGGCTGATCGTCTTCTGCGTGCTCTTTCCCCTTGTTCTGGTTGGGGTTTTCGACGTCACCCAATCCGAGCACTCGCTGCTGCGCAACTATCCGGTGATCGGCTCGGTACGCTGGATCTTCGAGGCCCTGCGCCCCTATCTGCGCCAATATTTGATGCAGGACGCCCCGTCCGAGCGACCCTACACCCGCGAGGACCGCTCCATCATCTACGCCCGCGCCAAGAACGAGGAGGACCGCCAGCCCTTCGGCACCGAGCTCGACACCTACGCGGCGGAATACGAGTGGATGACCCACTCCCTCGCCCCCGCGCCGGTGGCGCATGACCCGTTCCGGGTGACGGTGGGCGGTAGCGCCTGCGCAAAGCCTTACTCCGCCTCGGTTCTCAACGTCTCCGCCATGAGCTTCGGCTCGCTCGGCCGCAACGCCATCGAGGCGCTGAATCTCGGTGCGAAGACCGCCAGCTGCTATCACGACACCGGCGAGGGCGGCCTCTCGCCCTATCACCGCATCCATGGCGGCGACATCGTGTGGGAGCTGGGCTCCGGCTATTTCGGCGCCCGCAACCGCGACGGCACCTTCTCGCCCGAGCGCTTCGCCGAACGCGCCACGGATGATCAGGTCAAGATGGTGGAAATCAAGCTCTCCCAAGGCGCCAAGCCGGGTCACGGCGGCGTGCTGCCGGCTGCCAAGGTGACGCCGGAGATCGCCGAGATCCGCGGCATCCCGATGGGAGAAGACTGCATCTCGCCCTCCCGTCACTCGGCTTTCTCCACCCCCGCGCAGATGATGGAGTTCGTGGCGCAGTTGCGCGAATTGTCCGGTGGCAAGCCGGTGGGCATCAAGCTGTGCGTCGGGCATCCCAGCGAGGTGTTCGCCCTTGCCAAGGCCATGGTGAAGACCGGCATCCAGCCGGATTTCGTGGTGGTCGACGGGGCCGAAGGCGGCACCGGCGCAGCGCCCCATGAACTCGCCGACCATCTGGGAATGCCGCTCCGCGAGGGGCTGATCCTGATGCGCAACGCCCTGGTCGGCACCGGGCTTCGTCAGGAGGTGCGCCTGGCCGCGTCCGGCAAAGTGACGTCCGGTTTCTCCATGGCGGCGAACATGGCCATCGGCGCGGACTGGTGCAACGCGGCCCGCGCCTTCATGTTCTCCCTCGGCTGCGTCATGTCCATGCGCTGCCACACCGGCACCTGCCCCACGGGAGTGACCACCAACGATCCCCATCTGCAGCGGGGACTTGTGGTGGACGAGAAGGCGGAGCGGGTGGCGAGCTTCCACCGCCACAGCGTCCATGCGCTGGCGGAACTGGTTGCCGCCGCAGGGTTGGAGCATCCGCGCGAGCTGCTGCCCCACCATGTCTGGCACCGGGTCAGCCCCATCGAGGTGAAGGCGCTCGACCGAATCTACAGCTTCCTCGAATCCGGCGCCCTTTTGGAT
>JAYSCE010000047.1:0-10936 GCA_041915035.1 Xanthobacter sp. | reverse complement strand
GCCGGACGAGACGCCCTATGCCGCCGAGTGGCATGCGGCCGACGCCGACAGCTTCGCGCCACGGCAAACCGTGGGTCCGCGCCGCGCCGCCTGAGCCGTGTCGCCCGAGCCTTGCGTGGGGATGGGGTGGTCCCCATATGCAGTCCTGTCGGGATGCCGCAAGGGTCCCGGCGGGCATGGCCGGATAGGTGCATGCCCGGCAATGCAAAGTCGCTTGACGAGGGCTTTGGCTGATGTCGCGGATGTCTTCCCTGTCGTCCCCCTTTCTCCTGGGGTTCGACGAGGTCGAGCGGGCGCTCGACCGGGTGGCCAAGAGCGCGGACGGGTATCCTCCCTACAATGTGGAGAGGATCGAAGCCGCCAGTGAGCCGCTGCGCCTCAGGATTACCCTGGCGGTGGCGGGCTTCACGGCGGAGCAGCTTGAGGTTGTGCTGGAGGAGAAGGAGCTGACCATTCGCGGCCGTCAGGTCGAGGATGGACAGGGCCGGATTTTCCTGCACCGGGGGATCGCCGCCCGGCAGTTCCAGCGCACCTTCGTGCTCGCAGAGGGCATGAACGTGCTGGGTGCCGAATTGAAGCACGGCCTCCTGTCCGTGGACTTGGTTCGCCCCGAGCCGGCCCGCCACGCCAAGCGAATCGACATCGTCTCCCGCTCCTGAAGGGGAGGGATGCCGGATTTGCCAGGAGTAAAGGAGTAGATCGATGACCCACGATATCGAAAACGAAGCCCTGGAAAATATCACGCCCGAGGCCTTGGCTGTCCTTGGCGGCGGCGAGATTGCCTACGTGCGCAGCATCAAGTCGGAAGACGTGCCGTCCCTGTTCCCGCAGGCGCCGCAGATCGCTGCTGGCATGACCCTGTTCACGCTGCACGCAGCAGACGGCACCCCCATCATGCTCACCGACAGCCGCGAGGCCGCGCTGGCAAATGCCATGCAGCACGAATTGGTGACCGTCAGCGTTCACTGACGACGCAGCGTCGGGTGACGGGGCAGATTGTTGGCAAGTTTTCCAGCCGGGCCTGCAAGGGCCCGGTTTTTGTTTGTAACCCCCGCCTGATCAGGCGGCGTTGGAGGCCGAGGCAGCTGTGAGGAGCGCGTGCATCACGCCGGCGTCCCGCGTCGCCCGGAGCTTTTCCACAACATCGGGATCACGCAGCATGCGGGCGACCCGAGCAAGCGCCTTGAGATGATCCGCGCCGGCCGCTTCGGGAGCCAGCAGCAGGAACACGAGATCGACCGGCGCGCCGTCCAGCGATTCGAAATCGATGGGTTTCTCCAGTCGCGCAAAAAGGCCGAACAGCTTGGTCAGGCCGGGCAGCTTTCCATGCGGGATGGCGATACCGTTGCCGACGCCGGTCGAGCCGAGGCGCTCGCGCTGCAGCAGAGTATCGAAGATGTCCCGCTGGTCGCGGCCCATCAGCTGGCCCGCATGCTGGGAAAGCTCCTGCAGGGCCTGTTTCTTGCTGCTCGCCCGTAGCATCGGAAACACTGCGTCCGGGGCAAGGAGGTCGGCGAGCGGCATCGATCAGGTCCCTGGGGCGAGCGGCCGAGGCTCGGTAAAGCGGCGGACGCGAGGAACGGTCAAAGCCGGCAGCGCCCCCAAAGCGCCGCCGCATTGCCCCGTCCCCATTCAATATGCGGAGGGCTGCCCCTCCCGGAGGTCGTCACTGCGGCCTCCATCTAGCGTTAACCCGCTTCGGGCTCAAGCCGGGAGCGGGAGCGCAGAGGTTCGTTGGTACGGGTCGATGCAAATCCCGACGCGCTCCTGGCCGCCCCCGTGGGCTCACCGGCACAGCATTCAGGACATGCCCCCCGGCATTGCCTTCATCCGAGACGGCCGCTGATCCGCGCGCCGGCCCTCTTTCCTCGGTGCGCAACGCGGGGAGCCTGCGAACAGGCTCCCCGTCGCGACTTCTAGTGCAGTTCCTCGGAACCCGGATCGATCCACCCCACGTGGCCATCCGGACGACGATAGACGACGCTGACCCGGCCATGGCCGGCATGACGGAAGACCACGACCGGCGCGCCGGTGATGTCGAGCTCCACGACCGCGTCGGCGACCGAGAGGGTGCGCAGGCGCGTGACCTGCTCGGCCACCACGGTTGGACTCCAGCCGGCGAGTTCTTCCTCGGTCTCCGTCTCCGGCGCGGCGCTGAGGATGTAGCTCTGGGCGGCATGTTCGGCACCATTGCCGTTGCCATGCCCGTGACGATCCTTGAGGCGCTGCTTGTAGCGGCGCAGGCGCTTTTCGATCTTCTCCACCGCAACATCGGCGCAGGCGTTCGGGTCCTGCGCATTGCCATGCGCCTGGAGGTTCACGCCGGAATCAAGATGGAGCATACATTCGGACCGGTAGCCGGAGCCGTCTCTCGTGACGGTGACGTGTCCTGACCATCCACCGTCGAAATATTTGCCGAGGACTTCCGAGACCCGCTCGGTCAGACGCTGGCGAAGAGCTTCGCCGACATCGATATTCTTTCCGGACACGCGTAGGGCCATGCGATTTGATCCCCTATGAACGGTCCCGTGAGGGACCGTCTCATGCATTGCAAACCGGCCGGCTAGTTAAGTGGTAGGAGTGCTTCGCCGGCATGTCAACGGCAACCGGGACCCGAAACCGAGCGGTTTCCTGGACGGCGCCGCCGGCCGCGCCCGCAAGCCGTGGGATCAGCGCGACAGACCCGGCCACATGCGTGAGAGCACACCGTCGCGGCGGACAACGCCATGCCACAGCCCGGCGCCCGCGTGCAGGATGACGAGCCCCGTCATGAGGAAGCCGAGGCGCGCGTGCCAGTCGCCGAAGAGATCGGCCAGGGCGTCGTTCTTTGCGACGATGTTGGGCAGCGTGAAGAGCCCGAAGATGCTGACCGCGCTGCCGAAGGCGTTGGACGCAAGCCACCCCAGAACGGGCATCACGAAGATCAAGACATAGAGCGCGTAGTGGACCGTGTTGGCGACGATCCACAGGGACTTCGGCATGCCTTCCGGCGGTGCCGGAGGTGGGTTCAGGATGCGCACCACGACCCGCAGCACGGCGAGGCACAGAATGGTGAAGCCGATGGACCGGTGGAGGTCGAACAGGCGATCCTGGGTGGGGCCGGAATCCATGTTCATCATGGCGAACCCAAGCGGGATCACGAGGATCACAAGGACCGCCATGATCCAGTGGATCCGCCTAGCCGGCGGCGCGTAGGGCGCAAGATTCGAGGGGCTGGTCATCGGCGGGGCTGGCCTCCACGGGCGACGACGCGTCGCGCGAACCGGCACCGCGGGCGCTTTCCCGCAGATCGCACCGGAACAGGACGTCGCCGTCGGCAAAAACATGCACCTGCGCCTTGGGGCGCAGCGCTTGGGCCAGAGTGTCGCACGCCTTGCGGGACAAGCCGATGCGACCGGCCCCGAGGATGACCGGCGACACGAAAACGTGAAGCTGATCGATCAGTCCCGCTTCGAGGAAAACCGACAGTGTGGTGGGCCCGCCTTCCACGAGAATGCGACCGAAGCCTTGCTGGGCGAGGGCGGCAAGGACGATCGAGGGATCGAACGCCGGCCCTTCCTCGATCGTGACGACCTCTACCCCCGCAGGGACGGGACCGCCGGTGCCGTTCCGCCGCAGTACGAGCCGGCGAACGCCGTCGTTCGCAAAGCAGCGCGCCTTGGGGTCGACCCGCCCCGAGGGATCAATCACCACGCGGGCCGGACTGACACCGGCGATGCGCCGCACCGTGAGCAGGGGATCGTCGGCGCAGACCGTTCCCACGCCGACCACAACCGCGTCTACCGACGCCCGCAGGGCATGCAGATGATCGAGCGCGTGCGGGCCGTTGATATATTTGGAGTCGCCCGAGGTGGTGGCGATGCGGCCGTCCAGGGACTGGCCGAGCTGGGCGATGACATACGGGCGGAAGTCCGCCTGCTTTCCCTTGTCGTTCACCGGCGATCCACTCACTCGCTTGTGCGACCGGGGCCGCGGGGTCATGTCATCCATCGGTCCTCGCCCGGCGTAAGGAGACGGCTCGATCAGGAACGCGTCATCATGCCGTTTGTTACGTTCCTGCCGATACGACAGATCGTTCATGCCGCCGAGCGGCCCGTGTTTCCCGCTGTGAGAGGTCAAGATGGCGTCCATCGTTGAGGGTCTTGGGTTTGCGCCAGACGCTGGGCGGCTTTCGGTGGAGCGCGCCATATCGGAGGTTCGCTCTGCTCGCGCCGTTGTGATCGCGGCGGGCCACGCCCGCGTGGTGGTCGTCGCAGCTGAGGCGTTCGATCCGGCAATGGCCGGAGTGCTCGAGAAGGCCCATGCGGCCGATGCCAGCCTTGTGCTCGCGGCGCCTCGGCTGAACCGGATGGGATCGCCACGCGCCTTGGCGGGCGCCGTCGCGCTTCCCCATCTCGATGCCGCCCGCGTCGCCCTTCTCGCGCTCAAGCCCGACGCCCGGCTGGATGCTCCGGTCGCGCCTGCGACGTCGCCTCAGGTCGCAGCGCTGGAATTGCTGGCGCTCGCCCTGGTCCTTCCGGCGGCGGTGGTTTGCTCCGTCCCGGAGGCCATGGCCGCTGGCCTGGCGACGGTGGAGGCGGACGACATCATGACCTTCCGGGCCGCGGAGGTCGCGCGGCTCGCCATCGTCGGCCGCGCGCCGGTGCCGCTCGAAGGCGCGCCGGAGACCGAGTTCGTCGTCTTCCGCGGCGGTGACGGGCTTCGCGACCAGGTTGCGATCATCGTCGGCCGCCCGGACCTGTCGCGGCCGGTGGCGGTGCGGCTGCATTCCGCGTGCCTGACCGGCGACCTCTTCGGCTCATTGAAGTGCGACTGCGGCGACCAGCTGCGTGACACCGTTCGCCGCATGGCCGAAAGCGATGGCGGCATCCTGCTCTATCTGGATCAGGAGGGGCGCGGGAACGGCATCTCCAACAAGATGCGCGCCTATGCCCTTCAGGCGCAGGGATACGACACGTACGACGCCGACGCTGCGCTCGGCTTCGACCTCGACCAGAGGCGGTTTGATTTCGCCGCCGCCATGCTGCGGCAGCTCGGCGTTTCGGCGGTTCGGGTGTTCACCAATAATCCTCAGAAGATCGATGCTTTGAAAGCGGCCGGGCTGGATGTGGTCGCCGACCAGCGGGTGCTGGGTCGCCCGACGGCGGAAAACGTCCGCTATCTCGCCTCCAAGCGGGACCGCGCCGGCCATTATATCGATTTCGATGCCCTCGCGGCGCGCGCGCCGGACTGAAAGCGGCGCGCCTTGGGTCCGAAGTGTCTTGTCGCGGGGCTTCAAAACGATTTAGAACCGCCCGGCCAAAAACCGGGAGGAAGAATATGAGCAAGGCAGGACGGAAGGTTGCCATTGTTACCGGAGCCGGCTCGGGCGTGGGCCGGGCGGTGGCTGTGGCACTGGCCGAAGCTGGCTATGCCGTGGCCCTCGCCGGACGCCGGCTCGATGCCTTGGAGGAGACCGCGGCGGCGCTCGGCGATGCGCCCTACGTGGCCGTGGCAACCGATGTGACCGATCCGGAGTCTGTGCGGGCGCTGTTTGCGGCGACCGTGGAGAAGTTCGGCCGCCTCGACCTCCTGTTCAACAACGCCGGCACCGGGGCGCCGGCTATCCCGCTTGATGAACTGACCTTCGCTCAATGGCAGCAGGTGGTCTCCACCAATCTCACCGGCCCGTTCCTGTGTACCCAGGAGGCGTTCCGGGTGATGAAGGCGCAGGAGCCCCGCGGCGGACGCATCATCAACAACGGCTCCATCTCCGCGACGGCCCCGCGGCCGTTCTCGGCCCCCTACACCTCGACCAAGCATGCGATTACCGGGCTCACCAAGTCCACGTCGCTGGACGGGCGAGCCTATGACATCGCCTGCGGCCAGATCGACATCGGCAATGCCGACACCCCCATGGCGCAGAAGATGAAGGCGGGCGTGCCGCAGGCCGACCTCTCCATCAAGGTGGAGCCGGTGATGGATGTGGCCCATGTGGCGAGCGCCGTGGTCTACATGGCCAGCCTGCCGCTGGAGGCCAACGTGCAGTTCATGACGGTGATGGCCACCAAGATGCCCTTCATCGGCCGCGGCTGATCGGACCTTCCACCGTCCTGCCAAACAAAAAGGCCCCGGCACTGCCGGGGCCTTCCTGTTTCAGGCGTGCCCCCGAGGGCACTCCATCAGTTGTTACGGTTGCCGAAGAGCTGCAGCAGCATCATGAACATGTTGATGAAGTCCAGGTAGAGCGCGAGCGCGCCCATGATGGCCTTCTTCCCCGCAACGGCAACGTCGTCGCCGACGAAGTACATTTCCTTGATGCGCTGCGTGTCGTAGGCGGTCAGGCCCGCGAAAACCAGCACGCCGACCACGGACACGATGAACTGAAGCATCGTCGAGCCGAGGAAGATGTTCACCAGCGAGGCGATGATGATGCCGAACAGGCCCATCATCAGGAAGGAGCCCATGCCGGACAGATCACGCTGCGTGGTGTAGCCGTACAGGCTCAGCGCACCGAACGAGGCGGCGGTGATGAAGAACACCCGCACGACGCTCTCGTGGGTGTACACGAGGAAGATCGTCGAGAGCGAAATGCCCACCAGCGCCGCATAGACCCAGAAGGTCAGCTGGGCAGCCGATACGCTCATGCGCTCGATGCGGAAGCTCAGGAAGAAGACCGCTGCGAGCGGGGCCAGCATCACCACCCACTTCAGCGGGCTCACGAACAGAGCGTAACCGAACTGCGTCAGCATGATGCCGCCGGCAACGCGGCCCGCGGCCGACGCCGGATCGGTGGTCACCGAAAGCATGTAGATGCCGAGCGCTGCCGCGCCGGTGATGGCGAGGCCCAGCGCCATGTAATTGTACACGCTGAGCATGTACGTGCGCAGCCCTTGGTCGATCGCGGCCTGCGAGCGTGCCACCGACGGGTTGAAACGCCCGGCGACGTTGCGATCATAATCGGACATCGTCGTTCCCCTTGAAGAAATCTCAAACGCCCAAGACCGGCCGAGGCCGAGCCTGCGCGTTCGCCGTCAATATGGTGGGTTCGCGATGAGGCGGCAAGACGAGGCTGGATGAAATTTACGCAAGGTCACTTTACGTCAGGCATACCGTTCTGGCTGCGTTAAGGTATAGTTTCAACCCGCATGGGGTTGGGGCATGCGGACGGGGGATTATCTCAAGCGCCGGATTGCAGACGGGCGGGCATGTCTTGTCGCCTGGGGACTGGCGCGTGCAAAAATCCACCTCGGCAAATTCGCCTTCGAGCGGACCCGTTTCTGCCCGGCAAGCGCGCTCATCGCGTTGATCGTACTGGCGGTTCCCGCGCCGGTGCTCGCCGGTGCCTGGACGCAGGAAGAGGGGCACGGGCAGGTGATCCTGCAAAGCTCGGCGGCCTATTCCGCGACCGAGTTCGGGCCTTCCTACGATCTTTATGCCAGCCGGCCCTATGACAAAGTGGAGGTCACCCTCGTCTTCGAGTACGGCGCTACCGACTGGCTGACACTGATCGCAGCGCCTCAGTTCCTGTCGGTGTCGTTCGGCCAGCCTTCGCCTTCGTCCTATACGGGGCTGGGCTATCAGGATGCCGGGGCGCGCGTGCGGTTGTGGCGCGACGACACGAGCGTGGTCTCGGCGCAGGTCATCGGCCGCTTTCCCGGGACCGGGAATTCCCAGAGCGCCGCCGCAGTGGGCTACGAGGACCCAGAGGTCGACCTGCGTATGCTCTACGGCCTCTCCTTCACAATGTTCGGAAAGCCCGCGTTCCTCGATGTCCAGCTCGCCCAGCGCATGCGCTTCGGCCCGCCGCCGGACGAACTGCATCTCGATGTCACGCTGGGCTGGCGGGTCGTCGAACGCTGGCAGCTTCTCGCTCAGTCGTTCAACGTGATCTCCGAGGGGGCGGGCACGGGGCCGTACTTCGGCGACTCCTATGAGTATTACAAGTTGCAGATGGGAGCGGCCTACGATCTCTCGGCGGCCGTCACCCTGCAATTGTCCGTGTTCGGCACTGTGTTCGCCCGCAACGCGCCGCAGGAGAACGGCGTGGTGCTCGCCGCCTATTACCGCTTCTGAGACGCCGGCGCTGTGGTGACGAGGCGGATGCCGAGGGCGATCGGCACGATGCCGACGAGATCGAGCGGCGGCACCGGCTCGCCCAGCAGCAGCCATCCGAACATCAGCCCAAGGGGGGGCATCAGGAAGTGCAGCGCGCTCGCGCGGGTGGCGCTGGTGCGGCCGAGGATGAAGAACCAGAGGCTGAACGCGCCGACCGAGCCGGCCAGCGTCAGCCAAGCGAAGGACAGGCCCAGCGTGAGCGTCGGATGAATGGACGCCACGTCCTCCCGCCACAGCGCCACCGGCAGCAGCGCGAGCCCGCCCGCCAAAGACTGGATGCCGCTGCCGACGAACAGGGACGCGGAGGTGCGCACCTTCTTGAACATCAGCGTCGCCGCCGTGAGCGCGAGAAGCGCCCCGACCACATAGGCGGTGCCGAGCGGATCCTCGTGGCCCGAGACGATGCGCGAGCGCACCACGATTGCCACGCCGATCATGCCGAGGACCAGCCCGAGCAGCTTGCGTCCCGTGAGCCGCTCCCCCAGCAGCATCGCCGCGCCGAGCGCCGTCAGCAGCGGGTTGGCGGAGACGAGGACGGCGGTGAAGCCCGACGAAACATGGGTCATGCCCACGTAGCTGAGGCCGAGATAGACGGCGTTGTTGAGGATGCCCATCGCCGCCAGCGCCGCGATATCGCGCAGGTTCAGGCGGCGGAAGTGAGAGACGGGGAGGAACAGCAGGCAGCCACCCAACACCAGCAACCCGGCCACGAGGAAGCGTCCGGAAAGGAGCAGCAAAGGCGGACAATCCGCCAGTGCCACCTTGGCAACGGCAAAGGCCGAGCTCCAGATGATGCAGAACGCCGCGATGAACACGGGCAGCAGTGCGTCTGTCCGCCGCGAGGCGGCGAGGGGAAGGGGTGTGGCGGTCATGACATCTCCTACGCCGCACAGAAGCACGCCGAGGCGTCATTGAAAAATTGAATGATTTGATTTTCACTAGTGGAAATTCAAATATCAGGTGTCGCCATGTTGGACATGGATCTTCTGAATGCGTTCGTCAGCGTGGTAGATGCCGGTGGCTTCACCCGGGCCGGGGAGCGCGTCCATCGCACCCAATCCACGGTGAGCCAGCAGGTGCGGCGGCTTGAGGATCAGCTCGGCCACCAGCTTCTCAATCGTGACGCGCGCGGCGTGAGCCTTACCGACGAAGGTGAGCGTCTGCTCGGCTATGCCCGGCGCATCCTCGCGCTTGGTGCGGAGGCCCGCGTAGCCCTGTCGGGTGTCGCCCCCGCTCGGGTGGTCCGCCTCGGCATCCCCGATGATTTCGCCCTCGCGGCCCTGACATCGGTGGTGGCCGAATTCGCGCGTGCGCGCCCTGCGGTGCGCCTTGCGGTGGAGTGCGGGCTCAGCTGCGATCTCGATGCCGGCTTTACCCGCGGCGAACTGGATGTGGTGCTGCTCAAGCGCGAGCCCGGCTCTGGCCCGGCGGTGGCAGCTTGGCCGGAACGCTTGGTGTGGGTCTGTGGGGCGGGCTTCGAACCGGAAGAGGACGTGGTCAGCCTCGCCGCCTTCCGGCAGGGCTGCCTCTACCGCAACCGGGCCGTCCACGCCTTGGAAAAGGCCGGTCGCTCCTGGCGCGTGGCCTATGAGTGCCCCAGCCTGATTGGCATCGAGGCGGCCCTTGCGGGTGGTTTGGGGGTGACTGTTCTGAGCGACCTTGCGCTCAATCCCAGGCTCAAGGAACTGCCCACGTCCGACCTCTGGCCGGCGATCCCGCCGACGGAACTCGCCCTGCGCGCTGCCGGCAACGCCTGTTCCGCTTCGCGGGAGCTGGCAAGCCTGATCGCCGCCTTCTGCGGCCGGGAAGCCCGCGCCGCAGCCTGACCACTCGGCGTCAGCACTCCACCAGCAGGCGGCGGCCGATCTCGCCGATGCCCACGAGGCCGGGCGTCGCGTGCATCACCACATGGATGGGGATCTGCGCGAGCCGGTCGTGATAGGGCGGGTGCTCCTCGAATGCGGTTCGGAACGGGCTTTCGGCGAACAGATGCGCCATGGCCCGGCCCACGCCGCCGCCGACGTATACGCCGCCTTTGGCATCCACGGCGAGTGCGAGGTCGCCGAGCACCCGGCCGAGCAGGCGCAGGAAGATGTGGCAGCTCTCCTTCTCCTGCCGCTGACCGTCCAGCGCCGCCTTGATGATGGCGTGGGAGGACAGGCTCTCGCCCGAGAGGATGCGGTGCAGGCGCACCAGTCCGGGGCCGGAGAGCACATGTTCCACAGAGACCGGACCGAGGTCGCGCACCAGATGGGCGACGATGCGGGCCTCGTCGGTGGTCACCGCGCCGAGGCGCATGTGCCCGGCCTCGCTGGCGAGTACCTCGTAGCCGGCTTCCCGCGGCAGGATGAGGGCGGTGCCGAGTCCGGTCCCGGGGCCCGACAGCAGCATGGGCGCGCCAGCGACGGCACGGCCGGTGCCCACCTCCAGCAGATCGTCGCGGGTGAGCAGCGGCAGCCCATGGGCGAAGGCCTCGAAATCGTTGAGCACCGAGAGCCGCTGGAACGAGAGATCGGTCGCGAGCTTCTGCGTGGAGAAGCGCCAGTTGCGGTTGGTGAGCCGCACATCGTCGCCGTCGATGGGGCCGGCCACCGCTAGTGCGCCGCACCTGGGAGCCTCTCCGCTGACGGAGGCGAGGTACGTGCCCAGCAGATCCTCAAGCGAGGCATAAGAATCGTTGGCTTCGAGCCGGACATCGAACGGGATGCCGTCGGCGCCGGCCCGGGCGACCCGGGTGGTGGTGCCGCCGATATCCGCTAGCAGGACTGTGGGAGCCATTGGTGAACCCGATGGTGGAGAGCTTCTACTGCGCCAAGCGTGGCCGGGACGCAAGCGCGCC